>JAUXWL010000040.1 GCA_030680155.1 Anaerolineales bacterium | reverse complement strand
TACCCATTCTGGGCGCTTTCCCCGGCGCAGGCGTTTTTTAGCAACACGCCGCCGGGACGGCGGCTTTGAGCCTGACTATGCACTGTAATACTACTCTTCGAGAATGAACGTGACCTTCAACTGAACCCGGTATTCCACGATCTGCCCCTTATCGTCCAACTTGACCTGCTGGTTCTCGACCCAGGCAGACTTGAGGTTCTTCAGCGTTTTATGAGCGCGCGCAACGCCCACCTTGATCGCATCGTCAAAACTTTTTGGCGATGACGCGATGATCTCACTTACTTTTGCAACTGACATGGTAGTACTCCTTTTTTATTGGCTTGCAATGGATTTCAATCTTGTTCATGAATGGAGAAAAAGGTATGCCCCAACCCCCGCGAACGGCAGGAGCAGCACAAACACCTTCGGCAGGCAGCCGTCTTTTGATTTCTTGCCGCCGGACAACTTTTCAATGCCATCGAACGCTTTATCATTGCTGGCGGCTGGCTTTATTTCGCGATTCTTTTTTTGCTGACCGCCTGGCTTTATTTCACGATCCTTTTTCTGCTGACCGCCTGCCTTGTCAGGACGCTCTCCGCGACCTTGCTTTGGAGAATGGGACTTGTGTGACTTGCCAGCCTTGTTGGCATCAGATTTTTTTGGCATGATTTCTCCTTTTCCTTGCTCTTTATCAGTATAAGATGCAAATTCCCCAGCCGCATCCATCGGCTGGGGAATTTGCATCTCCGCCACTTGGGGGAGATCACGAAACAAGGGGATGGACATCCAGGATCAAGATGCCATCCTGCGCCGCTTCGAACAGGCGGCGGTAACGCAGTTCTGAGTCTTTTAGGGATAGTTCGAGCAAGCTCCCTTTCTCCTGTTTCGTGCTCATGAGGCCATTGATCTCCCTCCGTTAACCTGCATGAACGCCGCCACCACCTGCGGATCAAAGTGAGCCCCAGCGGAGGCGCGGATATATTCAAGCGCTTTTTCTTCCGTCCAGGCAGCGCGGTAGGGACGGTCGGAGGTCAGCGCATCCCACACGTCCACCACGGCAAAGATGCGCGCGGTCAGGGGAATTTGCTCGCCTTTTAATCCGCGTGGATACCCGCTGCCATCCCACTTTTCATGATGACAGTAAGGGATGTCCAGCGCCTCTTTCAGATAGGCGATGTGTGAAAGCAAATCGTAGGCATAGACCGGGTGCATGCGCATTAGCTGCCATTCCTCCTTGGTAAGTTCGCCGGGTTTGAGCAGGATATGATCCGGCACGCCCATTTTGCCGATATCATGCAGCAGTCCGCCGCGGCGGACATTAAGCAGTTCCGCCTCGTTCAAGCCGAAAGAGCGCGCGAGTTTTACCGTCATTTCTGTGACTCGCTGGGTATGCCCCTCGGTTTCCTTATCTCGCAAGTCGAGGGCGCGCGACCAGCCTTCCAGCGTTGTTTCGTACGCCAGCATCAACTCGGAATTACTGCGCTGCAAGCCGTCAAACAACATGAAATTCTCGATCGCGATGGCAGCCTGTCCTGCCAGGGTATGGAGGAATTCCAGCCTGTCTCTATCCGGCTCAAGTGTGGCGCGATGGAAGACTTCCAATACGCCTTTGAGTTTTCCTTTCGAGATCAATGGTATGCCATAGTAGCTGGTAAATTTCTCATTTTTCAAAGCTTGTGCGAGGCGAGGGTTGTCGTCCTTTGCGGTCAAGTCTGGGATGTGTATGGCATTGCGCTCAAAGGCAATGCGACCGGCAAAATTTTCCCCAAAACCCAGGGGATAGACGAGTTCGAGGGCGTTGGTGCGAAAACCCCGCCCCGCGAAATATTCCAACAACTGCAAATCGGGATTGAATACCAATATGTCGGCAGCATCCACATTCAAATATGTGATGATGTGAGTGAGCAGTATCTCCAAACTTAGGTGTGGGTCAAAACTGAATGCGATTGCCCGGTCTATCTCATTCAGAACGGCAAGACGCTCGATTTGCTGTTGAATCTTACCCTCAGCCTGCTTGCTTGCGGTGATGTCGAGCATGATGCCCTGCCAGTATTGCGGCTTGCCTTCCAGATCATTCACAAGGGTGAGCCGATCATGCACCCACACCAGCCTTCCATCGCGGGCGGTCATCCGATAGTTCATTTCAAATGGTTCCTTGCTCTTATTCGCAAGGGAGGTTTGTTTCAGCACCTCGGGGCGGTCTTCAGGATGAACCGCTTTCGACCACAATTTGGGATTAGCCAGCCATTCCTGCGGGGTATACCCCAGCAGACTCTCGATCTGCGGACTGACATACAGCGTGGAACCTGCATCGTCCAACGGGTTCGTATAAATGACCGTGGGCAGGTGCATTACCAGCGTGCGGTATTTTTCCTCGCTCGACCGCAGCGCCTTCTCCGCCTGCTTCTGCTCGGTAACATCAACCATTGCACCAATAAACTGCAACGGCTGACCCTGCTCGTTATACGAAATATAGCCGCGGTCGAAAACATCTGCATAGGAGCCATCAGGCAGGCGGAAGCGATATTCCTTCGACCAAAAATTTTCCTCCTGAACAATCGCCGCCTGGATGCTTGCCATTACCATGACCCGCTCGGCAGGATGGATATGATCCTGCCACCAGTCCACAGTCGGTTCGATTTCCCCAGCCGTGTAATGGAAGAGTTTCTGCATACTATCGTTCCATGAGATCGTATTGGCGGAAAAATTGCGCTCCCAAATAACATCTTTCGTTGCCCAGGAAGCCATTTTGAAGCGGTGTTCGCTTACGCGTAACGCCTCCTCCGTCCGTTTGCGCGCGGTGATGTCGCGCGCGATTCCTTGAAAACCGATAATATCCCTGCCGCTATAGCGCGGGGCGGAGAGAACTTCCACATAATGTGTTCCTCCATTTTTTCCACACACCTCATATTCCGCTGCTTCCTTCAAACTCTCCCCTGTAAGGATTTTCGTCAGCCTTTCCCTGTATTGATCCAAATATTGTTCGGGGATAATCTCCCAAATGTTCATGGAGAGAAATTCCTCCTCGCTGAACTCCAACTCCTTGCACATTGCTTTGTTGACGAATAATATATTGCCCGACAATTCAATAATGAAATAACCGTCCGGGCTTTGATTGATCAAGTCCCGGTATTTCTTTTCATTTGCCTGCAATGCGGCGATGATCCGCTTGTGTTCGGTGTTGTCGCGGATATTGCATTGGATAACCTTCTCATCCCCAGCCAAATACACATTGCTGACGAATTCCACCTGGATCAGCTTGCCATCCTTTGTTATGAGCGGCAGGTCTTCGTAGCGGATATATGCCCTATCCTGCAATATCTCGAAGGCTTCCTTGCTGGCTTGGATATCCCGAAACGCGCTGACCTCCCAAAGTCGTTTTTCCACAAACTCTTCGCGTGAATAGCCCAGCATTTTTATCAAATACGGGTTGACATCCTCGATCATGCCCGTTTTGGCATCCAGTATCAAGATGCCATCCTGGGCCGCTTCGAAGAGGCGGCGGTAGCGCATCTCAGAATCTCTCAGAGATAGTTCCAGCAATCTGTTTTCTTTCTCCACGGTAGATTTCATGAATCTTTTAGATGCCCTTCCTGCATCAAGTACGCAAATCAATGCGCTGGCGCTACTTAATTTTATTATGCAAACTCCCCAGCCGCATCCGCCGGCTGGGGAGTTTATACCTCCGCCGCTTGGGGGAGACGCTTAAAACATACTCACCCGCGAAAGAATCAATGGGGTGTGTTTCGTTTCAGTTGAAACCGTCCCGAAGGTTGGCAAAAACGACCAGATTTCCTCTACGAAACCTTCGGGACGTTCTTTTTGTCAACTCATTTGAAACGCACCCGAATCAATGTAGGGATGTGTATGTCATTGGTTGGGTTTAATTCAGGAAACTAGAGTTACGGGCAACCGTTTGCCGGCGCGGGAATGATATCGCCATTGTGCTTGTCGTGACCATTGAGACCGTTAACGCTCACCGTGATCTTGACATAAGGATTTTTGGCGCTGCTCGTGGCATGGCAGATCGTGACCATACTGTTGCTGGGCAGGCTCGCCGGGCAGCCCGCATCTGCTGAAATCGGGAAGACATCATTCTCATGGTCGCCATGACCATCCAATCCATTCACACTCACTGTGATCTCTTCATAGGATCCGGAGGCGCCATCATTGGCATGGCAGAATGTGACCTTGCCATCGTCAACCTCGATCAGGTAGGCAGGGCAGCCAGACACAGGCATGGGATTGATATCGGTGGGATTCGCGAGCAAGTACGCATCCAATTCAGCGCTGGGGACCATTACCACTTCGTATGGATTTGCTGCGTCATCAGTGACATGGCAGATTGCAATCTCATCAGTATCGGTCACAATTGGGACGGCTGGGCAGCCTTCCGCCGGCATTGGAATAATATCGCCTGCATGTTTACCGTGGCCATTCAAGCCGTTAACACTGACTGTGATCTCTTCATAGGGATTGGTTTCGCTGCCTGTGGCATGACAAATGGTGATATTGCCATCAACGACTTCGACCAGGCTTGTCGGGCAGCCACCCTCGGGCACAGGGAAGATATCATTGGCATGAACACGATGTTCATCCAATAATTCAGTACTATTGATGCTGATCTCTTCGTAGGGATTCGCGGCATCCCCCGTGGCATGGCAGACATTTGCGGAGGCGTTCACGCCCAGCGCGGTGCAAGCGGCAAGGGTCAGCGCCAGAATCTGAAACACTGCGGCAAATTTAAGCGCCGTTGTACCTAGCTTTTTCGTCATAATCATACTCCTTCAAAATGGTCTTACATTTCAGTTAACACGTACCAGAACCTGATCAATATCAGACTCTCGATTCATCATACAACCAAACTTCCCCGGTTGTATCCATCCATTGGGGAAGTTTCATATCCACCGCTTGGGGGATGTATTAAAGAGGCGCTGCGGATTGACAAACAGTAATGCGATCTCCCCCGGCTTGCTTGGCTGTGTACATGGCTTCGTCCGCAGCGCGCAGCAATTCGGTTTCGGTTATGCCGTGTTCGGGCATGTACGCTATACCCGCTGACAAAGTGATCGCGCCCAACGATCGCCCATCAACATGAGCAAGTTGAAGTTCCTTGAGCATCTTGCGGATCTGCTCCACCCGCTCCTGCGTATCGGCAATGGAGGAATCAGGCAGGACAAGTACAAACTCATCCCCCCCAATGCGGCACGAGATATCACTCTTGCGCAGACACTCGCGCAGGACACGCCCAAACTCACGCAGCAGAGAATCACCGGGGGCATGCCCAAAGGCATCGTTGAATTTCTTGAATTCATCAATATCGAGCACTACAACACACAGCGGAGCGTTCCGCCGCTGCGCCAGAAGCAGTTCACGCGGCAGTACTTCGTCCAGATAGCGCCGGTTGTAAAGGCTCGTCAGCGGGTCATGCACAGCCTGTTGGCGCAGTTCTTCACGCAATTTCAAATTTGAAAGCGAGAGTTTGATCGTTTCACCAACCGTAACAGCCAGTTGTTGCGGGCTCGATTTATGCTGACCTTTGCGAGTGGAGCCATCCAGTAGAGATAATACGCCCAATGTTTCACCCTGTACCATCAAAGGCAGGCATAAGTAGCCAGCCTGCGGCGGATGTGCAAGATGACCGCACACCAAACCAGCCGGTGGGGCAGCCACCTCATGTAATTGACCGCGTCGCAGCGCCCAGCAATCCTCCAATGAAAAAGAAGGCTTCATCATCTCGTCCGGCCCCCAGGATGAGACCACGTGAAGCAGCTGATCTTTGCCAGACAGAATCGCGAGACTGCCATTTTGCCCCTGAAATAATTCCTCCGCACTCAGGGTGATCACCTTATACGCTTCGGCTTGTGTCATACAAGACTGCAGCAGGTCATTCATTTGATGGAGCAGTTGCATTTCCTTATCCCGCCACTTCAGTTCATCCACCAGAAGCAGTAGTTCGCCTGTTGTATTCTTCGCGCGTTTCTCTGCGCTCCTGCGTTCGGTAATATCGCGGATATTGCACTGGATCACCCTCCAGCCATCCACCAGATACACGTTGCTGATGAACTCCACGTGTTTATGCTCCCCCGCTTTGGTTTCGAGGGGAATATCCTCGTAACGGATGTATTCATTGGATTGCAACCGCCGCATGGCAGCCTGACTGTCGGGGATGTTTTGGACAGGGCCGATCTCCCAGAGTGCCTTGCCGATTAACTCGCCTTTGGAATATCCCAGCATGTCCTGAAGGAATGGGTTGGCGTCGGTGATCCGCCCCGTATCCCCATCAAGGATCAGGATGCCGTCTTTGGCGGTCTCGAACAGACGGCGATAACGCGACTCCGATTCCTTCAATGTAATGGTTTTCAATTCATGATCAACAAAACCATTCCTGGACGGCTCGATTTTCTGTGAAGACAGACCGAATGGCGTATGGTCTGTCTTGGGTTCTTCCACAGTGGTCTTTGAATTTTCCACGTCTGACATCGTTCACCTGTCCATTTCCGAGGGTTTCCAAGACCTCTTGCATAAGCGCTCCCGCCGCAGTCCCCGCCGCCGGGGACGCTGCCTTGAGCAAAATAGTTTTTCTGATCTTTGCAAGAGGTTAATATCTGGTGATTACCCACATCTTTTGCGTCTGCCAACACAGAGCAAAACCTCAGCCACGAATTTAGCGAATTTGCGCAGATTGAACCGAAAAATCAGCGAGAGAATCCGCGAAATTCGCGGCAAAAAGCTTTTATCCTTGCCTTATGCAGACTTGTGGGTAATCACCAGGTTAATATGTACGCTCGAAATATTGTACAGAAAATTTCCCTCAACCGCATCAGCCGGTCAGGGAATGTGTACCTCCGCCACTTGGGGGAGTATTTTGTACCCACATTTTTACAAACAACATCAGCGGACGATATGGTTACGCAATGCCAAAGAGACCGCTTCGGTGCGGCTGGCAACCCCCAATTTTGAGAGAACATTACTAACATGCGATTTGATCGTGGAAGAGCTGACACCCAGCTTTGCCGCGATCTGTGTATTGCTCAACCCCTCCACCATCAAGGCGAGAACTTCGCGCTCGCGCTCGGTCAGGTCGAGACCGGGAGCAGGCGACAGGTTGGCGGTCTCCACTAAAGACTGGGCAGCTTCGGGGGAGAGGGTGGCGCGTCCGACATGCGCAGAACGAATGGCTCTCGCAAGGTCATCCGCGGAAACATCCTTAAGCAGATATCCAATTGCCCCAGCCTCCAATGCCTTCTTGATAAGTTCGCCTTCCTTGAAACTGGTCAACACAAGGATCTGCACCTGGGGAAATTTCTGGCGGATCATGCTTGTTGCAGTTGCGCCATCCATGTCCGGCATGACCATATCCATGAGCACCACATCCGGCAATATCTCACCACAAAGTTTGATCGCGCCCGTACCGCTTTCCGCCTCCCCCACCAGTTGCATATCATCAAAAACCTGCAAGAAGATCCCCAACCCCTTACGGACCATTGTGTGGTCGTCCACCAGCATAACGCGAATAGGCTTGGTCATACGTTCTCCTTTTTCCCAACGTCTTTCCAGTGAATGATCAGTTCAGTTCCTTGGCCGGGCTGGCTCATGATGGATAATTGCGCGTTCACAGCTTCGGCACGCTCGCGCATCATACTCAAACCATAATGACCGGATTCAACTTGTTCAGGATCAAAGCCCTGGCCATTGTCGCGGATGTTTAATGCGATGGAAGACTCATCCTGCTTCAGAACGATTTCCACGCTACTGGCTTCTGCGTGTTTCGCAACATTGTTCAACGCCTCCTGACATAAGCGGTAAACTGCCACCTGGACCTCAGCCGGTAACACGCCCAGACCTTTCACCGTTACAGTGGCAGGGATATTTGTACGCCCGCTGAAGGCATTGCCCAACAAAAGCAGCAGATCACGCAGCTCGGCATCTATCAGCGTGGAGGGACGAAGTTCAGCCAGCAAGGCGCGCATTTCAGCCATGGCGCCGCGCGTTAATTTTCGCAAGTCCTCAAGCGAACGCCGCGCCGCCTCCTGGTCGCGTTCCCACAAACGCGGCAGGACTTCGGCGATCAACCCAGCCGAAAAGAGGGATTGATTGACAGCGTCATGCAGGTTGCGCGCCAGTCGCTGACGTTCTTCCAACACGGCTAATTCCTGCGCATGCCCATAGAGTTCGGCGTTGATCATGGTGATGGCAGCCTGGTTTGCAACGCTAAGAGCCAGGTCCGCGTGATGAGGCGTGAAAAAACCTCGCTGCTGGTGCGCCACCCCCACACCGCCGATGATGCGGTTTTTCACCGCCAGTGGAACCCACATCCATGACTGCATCCCTTCGAGCAGCACAGCCGCCCCATCATCCAAAAGCAGGCGCAGAGACTGTGCCTGTGGGTCATCGCTCCACGCATCCACGATACGGATGGGGCGATGCTCGTTGAATAATTCCTTCAGGGTGTTGGGGTCATTCAAGTGGATATGGATGGGTGCAGATTGTTCCAGTTGCGGTGTTCCACGCATTGCCAGGGTAATAAAGGCTGATTGTTCAAGGGAGAATAACCCGGCATGGTGGTATTCGATGATCTCGCGCAATTGATCGAGGATCAACCCCGGCTGGAGTTCGAGCGTGGACGCCAGCGTATGCGAGATATTCAACAGCGTGGCTTGTTCATGGGAGCGGGTCTCCACACGTTGGCTAAGACTCCGCTCCGCTTGAATCCGTTTGCTGACATCGCGAACGATCCCCAGCAGACATGGGCGGTTTTGGTAATCAAATGTTGTCGCGCGCCATGCGGCGTGGAAGGCGGCGCCATTCTGGCGCAGATGTAATATCCGGGCATCGAATACGCCATCCGCCTGGAAGATACGGACATATTCGTTGAAGACCTGCTGACTGTCGGGGTGTAAGAATGCGGTCAGCGGCAGCCCTATGAATTCTTCACGCACATAGCCGTGCATGGTATATGCCGCAGGGTTTGCTTCCACCACAAGACCGGTTTCCAGATCGCTGACGATCAACCCGTCATTGGCGGCATCGAAAATACTTCGATACTGCCAGTCACTTGCTTCGGATGGTGGTCGGTTCGAGTGTTCTTTCACACGAATTTCCTCTCGCTTGAAACGCCGGATTTCAAGTGTTAAACCGATCTATGAGTCCACTGCAAAAACCAATTAAACACGAAGGTCACTAAGGGTCTGTAAATAAATAACTTCCTGCATTATGTCATTGCGAGCCGCCGCTCTTGGTTTTTGGCGGTGAAGCAATCTCCGTATCAGCGAGGGGATTGCTTCGGGCAAAGAGCAAGAGCGCCCTCGCACGCGTGCCTGCGCACGGTACAGGCAAAGACACGGTTCGGCGACAGGTGAGGGAAATTATATTTTTACGAACCCTAAGGAACACCAGGTAAGAGCCTTTCATTTGTTAACCTTCGCGTACTTCGTGTCCTCGCGCCCTGCGGGTTGTGTTTGAAGACCTTTTTGCAGTGGAGTGGGGTCATCTATTATTATGATATTCATTCTACTGCAATATGCAAGTGGTGAAAAATCCAGCAATTCCAAATCTGAATCTATACCGCACTCGGTCACAAATTGCGCTTTTTCAGAGGGTGGAAAGCGCAATTTGTACCCTACGGGCATGATATGACCGTGGGTATTATAACAATCTCAACGCAAAGCCGCCAAGACGCTAAGATTTTGACCTTTCCTCGACGGAATCGGCAAGAGTACCATCTGGCGCAGGGGCAATCCTAAAAAAGCCTTGCGGCGTTGCGTCTTTGCGTTAAGGTTTGGCATCTTT
>JAUXWL010000028.1 GCA_030680155.1 Anaerolineales bacterium | reverse complement strand
AAAAAGCGCAATTTGTGACCGCGCTGGGTATAATTCGGGCGCAAGGAGATTGGCATGAAGATATTATCCGAAACTGCTTTGACGTATGATGACGTGCTGTTGGTGCCGCAATACTCCGCTGTGGATTCGCGGCGCGTGCTTTCCACCAAAAGTTGGTTGACCAAAAAAATCGCGCTGCAATCGCCGATTGTTTCCGCGAACATGGATGTGGTGACCGAAAGCGAAATGGCGATAGCCATGGCGCGCGAGGGCGGTATCGGCATCATCCACCGTTTTATGACCATCGCCGAACAAACGCGCCAGATCGAGCGGGTGAAGAAAGCCGAGTCGTTCATTGTGGAAAACCCGCTGACGATGAGTGACCAGCACACCGTCGGTGACGTGAAGCGCATTGTGGAGGAAACCGACACGGGCGGCATTTTGATCGTGGATAAAAATGAAAAACTGATCGGCATCGTCACCACCCGCGACTTGTTGTTCGAAGAAGATGATGCAAAACCTGTGACGGCCATCATGACCCGTGACGTTCACAGCGCGCCGCCTGATACGTCACTAAAAGACGCCGAGCGTTTGCTGCACGAACACCGCGTGGAGAAACTTCCGCTGGTGGATAAAAATGGGAAGGTGACCGGCCTGGTGACCTTGAAGGATATTATGAAGATCACCAAGTTCCCAAAGGCGACCAAAGACTCGAAGGGCCGGCTGGCTGTCGGCGCGGCAGTCGGTGTGCGCGACATGGAAATGCGCCGCGTGGAAGCGGCCTTGCAGGCAGGCGCGGATTGCATCGTGGTGGATATCGCCCACGGTGATTCGCATTTGGAAATTGACATGATTAAAAATATCCGCAAGCATTTCCCCGAGGCGCAAATCATCGGCGGCAACGTGGCAACTGCGGATGGAACGAAGCGATTAATTGACGCAGGCGTTGATTCGGTCAAGGTCGGCGTGGGTCCTGGCTCGATTTGCATCACGCGGCAGGTGGCGGGGTCGGGTGTGCCGCAAGTGACAGCGATTATCGCGTGCGCAGAAGCGGCGCAACCATCGGGAATCCCGATCATTGCCGATGGCGGCATCCGTCACCCGGGTGATGTAGCCAAAGCCATCGCCGCGGGCGCCCAGACCGTGATGATCGGCTCCATGCTGGCGGGCACCGACGAAAGCCCCGGCTTGATCATGACCCGCCGTGGACATCGCTACAAAGCCTCGCGCGGCATGGCGTCGCTGACTGCCAATATCGAACGCAACAAACGCGAAGGCAATGACCTGACCCGTGAAGAGGTCGAAGAATATGTTGCCGAAGGCGTCGAAGCCGCAGTCCCATATCGCGGCATGGTGCGCGAAGTACTGACGCAATTGGTCGGCGGTTTGCAATCGGGTATGAGCTACAGCGGTGCAACCACCATCGAAGAATTTCAAGAAAAAGCCATGTTCGTGCGGATGACGGGGGCAGGGCTGAGAGAGTCGGGTCCGCATGATGTAGAGGTGTTGGGTTGACCCCACCCCCAGCCCCTCCCCGACGAGCGGGGAGGGGGGCGAGTTGTCTCGATTTCAAACTTATCCCCGACGAGCGGGAGAGCGAGTGTTGCGATGAAAAATGATTTTCCACGGCTTCAAGTTTCTCCTGAAATTCAGCGCAGGATGATTGAGATCGCGCGTGAGTTTCGGAAAGAGCCAACCAAAAGCGAGGCGATTCTCTGGCAGGCATTACGCGGAAAGAAATTGGATGGGCATAAGTTTCGCCGTCAACAGCCTGTAGGATATTTCATCGTTGACTTTTATAATTCAACCTATCGCCTTGTTGTAGAAGTGGACGGTTCCGTCCACAATACGCAGGTTGAAATGGATCGCGCGCGGCAGGATATTCTTGAGCATATCGGTCTGAATGTTTTGAGAGTCAAGGCGGATGATGCGGAGAAGAATCTTGCTTCTGTTCTTGAGATGATACGTTCAAAAATCAACGAACTCAAAATAACTCCCAACAAGTCCCCCTCTCCCTTTATGGGAGAGGGGCTAGGGGAGAGGGAAGAAAGCGCTGAAAAATATGGAGAAAACCCATGACCGATCAAACACAACAATGGATCGAAAAAGATAAAAAACAACTGCACCCCGTCTATCACCCCAAGTCCCATGCCAACCCGCTGGTCATCGAGCGCGGCGAAGGTGTGTGGCTGTACACCACCGACGGACGCAAAATCCTCGACGGCATGGCGGGGCTGTGGAATGTCAACGCGGGGTACGGGCGTGAGGAACTTGCCAAAGCCGCCTACGACCAGATGAAGACTCTGGCGTTCACATCCAATTTTTCGGGCATGACGAATCTGCCGTCCATTCAACTGGCGGATAAACTCGCGGGTTTTGCCTACGCAGGGTTGAACACCACCATGTTCACCTCAGGCGGTTCTGAGGCGAATGATTCCGCGTTCAAGACCGCGCGTTATTACTGGAAGCGCAAGGGCAAGCCGACCAAATACAAGGTCATTGCCCGCAAGGGTGCGTATCACGGCGTGACGCTTTCCGCTACGTTTGCCACGGGGCTGGAAAAATATCACACCATGTTTGGACCCGCCGCGGAGGGATTTGTTCACATCCCCGCGCCGAATCCGTATCGTTACGAAGGTCAATTGCAGGATGGGGAAACTGTCGGGCAGGCCGCTGCTCGGGAACTGGAATCAGCTATTCTACGCGAGGGAGCCGACACCGTCGCCGCTTTCATCGCCGAGCCTGTTATGGGCGTCGGAGGCGTGGTCATTCCACCTGACGATTACTTCCCGCTCGTCCGTCAAATTTGTGACAAATATGGAGTCCTCTTCATCGCGGACGAAGTCATCACAGGCTTCGGGCGCACCGGCGAATGGTTCGCTCTCAAGCATTGGAATGTCAAGCCCGACATCCTCTCCTTCGCCAAAGCCATCACCAGCGGATATGCCCAGCTCGGCGGCATTCAGATCTCCGATGAGATCCGCGAGACGATGGAATCTGCGCCGGAATCTGAAGCGTATATGCACGGGTACACGTATTCGGGTCACGCCATGGCGTGTGCGGTGGGGTTGAAAAATCTCGAAATTATGGAAAAAGAAGAATATCCCAAACGCGCCCGCGAATTAGGGAAACGCCTGCTCGAAGGTCTGCAATCGCTGACGGAATTCCCCTTCGTCGGTGATGTGCGCGGACTGGGTCTGGTCTGCGGCGTGGAGATCGTCTCGGACAAATCCACCAAAGCCGCCGACCCCGCCACCACCATGAAAATCTTCAAAGCCGCCGAAGCCAACGGACTGCGCTCCCGTCCGCTGGGGAATACGCTCGCGTTCTCACCCCCGCTATCCATCAACGAAGACGAAGTGGACGAAATCGTCAAACGCCTCGGCGCAGCGATGGATGGAATTTCGTAAATCATAAATCGAAAATCGTAAATCGAATGTCTGTCTACCTTCACGATATCCCCCTTTCTCAAGCCCAAGCCCGCCTGCGCGAAGCATTGCAGGAAGCGGATTTGTGGCGCACCCTCGGCGTGGAAGAAATTCCGCTCGATGAAAACGCGCTCTCACGCGTTGCCGCCGAACCCATCTGGGCGGAGGTCTCCTCGCCGCATTATCACGCCTCTGCAATGGATGGATTTGCTGTCCGTGCGGTGGAGACGAATGGCGCACAACCCTCAACGCCCGTTACCTTGTCACTTGTTACTCATCACTCGTCACTTATCCAGGCGCAATATTTGGATACGGGCGATCCGCTCCCGGAGTGGTCCAACGCTGTCATCCCGATTGAGAACGTCGAATCGCTGGATGAAAACGGTGGGATTACTTCGGCAATCCGTCAACCGTCATCAATTCGCATTCGCGCCTCGGTGGCTCCATGGGCACATGTCCGCCCATTGGGTGAGGACATTGTGGCCACGCAGTTGGTTCTGCCTGCGGGGCACGTCCTCAAGCCCGCCGACTTGGGCGCCATTGCCGCGGCGGGACATCAAACCATTCGTGTGGCGCGTAAGCCGAAAGTGGCGATTTTGCCGACGGGTACGGAACTTGTCCCCATCGGTTCCAAACTCAAAGCGGGAGATATTCTCGAATACAACTCACTCGTTATTGCCGCGCAGATCAAGCAAATGGGCGGCGAGCCAACTCGCTACCCCATCACCAAGGATGATTTTGACCTGATCTGCCAACGCGTTGCCGAAGCCGCGCAAACGCACGACCTCGTCCTGCTCAACGCAGGCTCCTCCGCCGGCGCGGAAGATTTTTCTGCAAAAGTCGTTGAGAAACTCGGAACGCTATTGGTTCATGGTGTGGCTGTGAGACCGGGGCATCCTGTGATTTTGGGAATGCTCAATCGTCAATCGTCAATCGAAAATCGTAAATCGGAAGACCTGACACCTGACACCTCGCACTTGACGCCGATTATTGGTGTTCCCGGCTATCCCGTCTCTGCTGCCCTCACCGTGGATATCTTCGTCGAAGCCCTCATCGCCAAATGGCTGGGGCGGCGTCCGTTGGAGTTGCCGACAGAAGAAGCCACGCTCACACGCAAACTTGTTTCACCCGCTGGTGACGATGACTTTGT
>JAUXWL010000021.1 GCA_030680155.1 Anaerolineales bacterium | reverse complement strand
GCGTAGGAAAAATTCCAGAAAACAGAATCAGGCGCGGGCGGGGGAATGAGGCGAATGTGACATTTTTTCCTTGACTCGGGGGCGAATCGTCGTAGAATGTGACCTTGTGGTCACATGACCAGCAGGTCACATCTCCTTCCCGCAGCCGACCATAGCGGGGCAAATAAAAGGAATAAAAATGATCCGTGTTGACGACCTTAGTTTTACATATACTGGCACGAGTGCGCCTGCCATCAAAAACATAAATTTTGCCGTCCAGCCTGGCGAGATATTCGGATTTTTAGGACCGAGCGGCGCGGGAAAATCCACTACGCAAAAAATCCTGTTTCGATTGTTGCAGGGCTTTCAAGGCTCGGTGCAAGTCTTCGACCGCGACCTGCGCGCGTGGGGCTATGAATATTTCGAGCAGGTTGGCGTGAGTTTCGAACTGCCGAATCATTACAGCAAGTTGACTGCGCGTGAGAACCTGCGTTACTTCGGCGCGTTGTATCAGGGAGCGGTGGTAAAGCCCGATGCGCTGCTGGAAATGGTCGGTTTGCAGGATGATGGCGATATGCTTGTCTCACAGTATTCCAAAGGGATGAAGAACCGCTTGAGCGTGGCGCGCTCGCTGGTGAACAACCCGAAACTGCTCTTTATGGACGAGCCGACCGCGGGACTTGATCCTCTGAATGCACGCAAGATCAAGGATTTGATCAAGGCACAAAAGAACGCAGGTAAAACCGTCTTTCTTACCACGCACGACATGAGCATCGCCGATGAACTGTGCGACCGTGTCGCCTTCATTGTGGATGGGCAGGTCAGCCTGATCGATGCGCCGCGCGAATTGAAACTGCGTTACGGCAAGGCGGATGTGCGTGTGGAATTTGGCTTGAACGGCAAAAACGAACAACGCGACTTCCCGCTGGCGGGTTTGGCGGATAATGCTGATTTTTTGAAATTGCTTCGTGAAGGCAATATCCGCACCTTGCACACGCAGGAAGCGACGCTGGAGAACATCTTCATCCAGATGACGGGAAGGAGCCTCGAATGACGCGCCTGCTTTCCATCGCCCGCTGGGACGTTAGCCTGCAATACCGCAACGGGTTTTACTTCGTCTCGGCATTTACGGCGGTCTTGATGATCGCCCTGCTCAAACAATTTCCAGGCGTGGACTTCGGCTATTGGTGGCCCGCCATCATCACCGCCAACCTGACCATCAACGCCTTTTATTTCATGGCGGGACTCGTCCTGCTGGAAAAAGGCGAAGGCACGCTGGAAGCGCAGATCGTCACGCCGCTTCGCCCGTGGGAGATTCTCGGTTCGAAAGTTCTCACGCTCGGTCTGCTCTCGCTGTTCGAGACACTCGCCATGATCGTCATCGTGCAAGGTATCAACTTCAACTGGTTTCTATTGGTGACGGGCATTGTGTTTTACATTGCGATGCTTTCCTTATACGGTTTCATCGTTGTCGCCCGTTATGACTCGATCAGCGATTTCCTCATGCCATCCGCGCTGTGGACGATGGGCTTCTCCCTGCCGCTGTTGTATTACTTTGATATCTGGCGCAGTTGGGTGATGTTCCTGCATCCGTTGCAGGGCATCCTGTTCCTGCTTCAATCGGCGTTCGCGTCCGTGCCTGCGTGGCAGATCGTCTACGGCATTATCTATTCGATCCTATGGGTGGGCATCGTCTTATGGCTCAGCCTGCGCACGTTCCACCGCTTCGTGGTGACAAAGGAAGGAGCGCGTAAAAAATGAATCTCAACGCGGTTTTCCGTTCACTCGGTCCCATTGACATCCGTAGTGTCCGTCGCGACAGCCTGACTTCATGGATGATCTTCCTGCCGATCATGCTGGCGCTGGTTTTGCGCTGGGGAGTACCCCCGCTGACGGTGCGGCTCATGGAGCAATATGATTTCGACCTGACCACATACTATCCCGTCCTGCTTGCATACTTTTTCGTCGGCATGTGCCCGATGGTCTTCGGCGCGTTGATCGGTTTTCTTTTATTGGATGAAAAGGACGACTGCACCCTGACCGCCCTCCAGGTGACACCCCTGCCCCTGGGCGGATACGTCCTCTATCGGGTGACGGTTCCGATCATCCTGACCTTTGGGCTGATGTTCGTCCTCTTTCCTTTAGCCAACCTGACGCCTTTCGACCTGAGGACGGTCCTGCTCTCGGCGATTGTCGCCGCGCCGATGGCGCCGATGCTCGCCCTGCTCTTCGGGTCCGTCGCGCAAAACAAGGTGCAGGGTTTCGCCCTGATGAAACTGACGGGTTTCATCTTTATCGCCCCCGTCGTTGCCTACTTCGCGCCCGCAAGCTGGGAACTGGCGTTCGGCATCGTCCCCACTTACTGGCCTATGAAAGTCTACTGGCTGCTGTACGCGGGGGAGACGAATGTGTGGCTGTATGTGATCGTCGCGGTCGTATATCAGTCGCTGGTCGCCGCCTTTTTTGCGAGAAGGTTTTACAAGGTTTTGCATCAATAATCTCCCTCATCCCCAGCCCCTGCGAAGCGTCCCAAAGGGAGAAGGGAGTCAGTCCCCTCTCCCTTCGGGAGAAGGTTAGGGTGAGGGCATAACATTTCAGGAGAAATTCATGGACACACTCACCATCATCGCATACGCATTAATTCTTTACGGCGTCTTCACGCTGTACATTGCCTACGTCAAGCCCAAAGCCATTTGGAACATCGGCAAGATACAGGGTTTTGTACAACTGCTTTCCGAAAAGGGGACTGTCATCTTCTTCAGCATCGTCGGCATCGGAACCATCGTCGGCGGTGTGTATTTGTTGATGAGATAAAGGCTTGGGATGCGAATCCGCTTTGAGGGGCGTTGCAGGTTCGGCTTAAGCGCGAAGCGGGTTTTTCATCCAAAACATGGAGTTGAATCGTATGCCAAAGCAGACCTTCTTGAATCTTCCCGATGAGAAACGCAATACCATTATCAATGCGGCGATTGACGAGTTTGCGGAGTATGGGTTGGAGAACGCCTCCACCAACCGCATCGTGGCTGCCAGCGGCATCTCGAAGGGAAGTTTCTACCAGTACTTCGAGGATAAACAGGATGTTTTTATGTATTTGCTCACTGTGCTGGAGCAGGAAAAAATGGAATATTTCAAGGGGAAGCATCCGCCGAGTATGAATATGGATACCTTCGGATATTTCCGCTGGATGATCAAGGAAGGCATGGAGTTCAATTCTGCCTATCCTCATCTGGTGCAAGCCATCAGCCGTGTGATGTTCGGGGAGGGGTTGTATTACCAGAATTTCAACCATCTCCGTGAACGCTCCACGCAGGCACTGCGGACGATGATCCGGCAAGCCATCCAAAACGGCGAAGTGGACTCCAGTGTGGATGTGGACCTGGCGGTGATGATCATGGAAACATGGAGCAATGCCATCAGTAGTTACATTTTGCAGGAAGGTATGAAGCAAAAAGACATCATGAAGTGGGTACGTTCTGCGAAAACACAGGAACGGATCGAAAAGCTGCTGTATGTGATGGAATATGGGTTGCGCAAGACTGAATCGGAATTTACATCCGATATGAAAGAAAGGACTTGATTATGAATCTTTTTCTGCGCCTTGCATGGCGCAATGTATGGAGACACCGCCGCAGGACGTTTTTGATCGCGATCGGCATGGGAGTTACCATGTCGCTGCTCATTTTCTACGATGGACTGATCGGCGGGTTCGAGCAGGCGATCTATGGCAATGCCATTCAATTGCTGGGCGGCAATGTGCAAGTCCATGCGCCGGGGTATAACGAAAAGGCCGGGCGGAAGCCCCTGCTCCCGCTGGCAGACCCCGATGCAGTGGTGGAAGCGGCGGAGGCGCATCCTGATGTGGTGGTGGCATCGAAGCGCATCGTCACTGGCGGGATGGTCACAAATCGGGAAGGCGCGTTTGCAGTTTCGATCATCGGCGTGGAAGTGGAGAAGGAATCCAGGATCACGCCTGTGGCGGAAACCATCACGCAGGGACGCTATCTCAACGCGGATGACGGCGACATGATCGTCATCGGGCAGGGATTGGCAACCGCGATGGAAGTGAAAGTAGGGGATCGTATCACGCTGGTTGGCAACTCGAAGAACGAGCAATCGCGTCAACGCACGATGACGGTTGTTGGCATCTACGATGTGGGCGTGCCGTCGGTGGAAAAGAGCACGATCTACATGTCGCTTGCTGAAGCGCAGCAGTTGTATGGTTTGGATGGAAAAGTGACCGAGGTGGTTGTTTCCTTGAAACAGATCGGTCAGGAAGCGGGCGTCATCGCGGCCATCAACAAGACTGCGCCAGGGTATGAAGTGGAAAGTTGGGAGACCAGCATCCCCGACCTGAAGCAGACGATGGATATGAAAACAGGTGTGATGGGCGTGTTTGGTGTGTTCATGATCGGCATCGTCGCCATTGGTATTTTGAATTTGCTGATGATGGCGGTCTTCGAGCGCACACGCGAGATCGGCATCATCGGCGCGCTGGGACTCAAGCCGCGTGAGATCACCTTCCTCTTCCTCTTGGAGGGCATCCTGATCGGTTTGATGGGCGCGGTAGTGGGCGCTGTGTTGGGCACGACGTTCAACGGCATCTTTAGCGTGGTCGGTTTTGATTACACCCAGTTTGCCGACCTGACCGAATATACCGCCCTGATTAGCGGGCGCATTTACACCCAGATGGTGCCGATGAAAATCCTGCAACATGCGGTGACGGTGGCGGTTATCTCTGCAATTGCGGCGTTGTATCCCGCCACGGAAGCGTCACGCCGCGAGCCTGCGGAAGCGCTGCATTATGTGTAATCCTGTTCCGCGTAATAGGCGTTCTCCCTGGACTGTCCGTCCACCTGTGCCTCCCGAAGGACATCGGGACGATGTGCGGCAAGGTGCAGGCAGGACAGGCTAACGCCGCAATCGCACGTTAGAGAACGTGCGCTGCGCGGAATAATACCGAGAAAGAGTTAACCCTATGAACTACTTCAAAATGGCATATCGAAATTTGGGCAGGCATCGCCGCCGCTCGGCGCTTTCGGCGCTGGCGCTTGGCTTGGGGACTGCTCTGTTGATGTTCGTTGCCGCGTTCTTCGAAGGTGAAATGCGCGGCTCGATGGAAACCACGCTGCGTCTCAATACGGGACATTTGCAGATTTCAAATGCAGAGTACGACCCCGACAAACTCAGTGTCGCATGGGAGTATCTGATCGAGAACCCGCTGCAATCTGCGGCGCAGATCGAAGCGCTGGAACAGGTCAAATCTGCAACGCCAAGATTGATAGCAAGTGGCATCGTCTCGGTGCGGGATGAATCAGCGGGAGTCCAAATCATGGGCATTGACCCTGCGTCGGCGGCGAATGATCCGTATCGCACGATGGTATCGGGTGAATTCATCACAGCCGATGATCGCACGGGTATCCTGATCGGACTTCCGCTGGCGGAGAGTTTGAATCTCAAGGTGGGTGACTCGCTCAACTTGTTGGTCAACACTGCCGAAGGGGATGTGGATGAACAGCAATTTACCATTCGCGGAATTTTCACCACAGGCACATCCGCGTATGACAAGGGTATTGTGTTCCTGCCGCTTGCCAAGGCGCAGGCATTTTCGGGTGCAGAGAATCGCGCCAGTTATATCTTTGTGATGCTGAATGACCGTGAGCAGGCAGATGCTGTTGCCGCCGCCATTCAGGGACAAAACCTGCGCATCCGCACGTGGACGGAGATGAATCAACTGCTGGTGCTGGTGAATGATTTTTCGAACGCGTACCTCACGTTCATTAACCTGATCGTGTTGGGCGTGACCGCCACAGTGATTGTCAACACACTGTTGATGTCTGTATTTGAACGCACGCGTGAGATCGGCATTCTCTCTGCCATTGGCATGAAGGGCAGGCAGATCATCGCCTTGTTCCTGGTTGAAGCCACACTGCTTGGAGCGGCAGGGATTACCTTTGGCGGTCTGTTGGGTTGGTCGGTCTCGGCATATTTTGCCAAAGTCGGCGTGTTCTTCGGCGACCTGGGCATCAGCGGCGAGATGTTGATGGAAGACCGCATCTATCCCATCCTGACGCTTGAGTCTGCCATCAACCTGATTGTCACGGCATTTATCATTACCATACTCGCTTCGCTTTATCCTGCGCGGATGGCATCCCGCATGGAACCTGTGGAAGCCTTGCACGGCTCGAATTAAAAACACACCCTCACCCTAACCCTAACCCGTTGGAGAGGGGACTCCCTTCCCCCTTTTTGGGGGAAGGGCTGGGGATGAGGGAAAAGGAGAAATAAAATGGAAGTCGCAAAATTAACCGATGTTACCCGCGTTTATAAAATTGGCGAAGTGGAAACCCGCGCTCTCAATGGCGTCAGCCTGTCCATTCAAAGCGGTGAGTTCACGTCACTGGTGGGTCCTTCTGGCTCTGGAAAAACCACGCTCCTGCAATTGATCGGCGTTCTCGATCAACCCACTTCGGGCAAGGTTGTCATTGACGGCAAAGAAACCACAGACCTCAACCGCAATCAACGTGCCGACCTGCGCAAGGGGACGATTGGCTTCGTGTTCCAATTTTTCGCCCTCATCCCCACATTGACCGCCTACGAAAACGTGGAAATGCCGCTCCTGCTCAACGGCAAGAATCCCGCCGAACGCAAACAGCGCGTGCTGGAATTGCTGGACGCCGTCGGAATGAACGAGCGCGGACATCACCGCCCCGACCAACTTTCAGGCGGACAACAACAGCGCGTCGCTGTCGCCCGAGCGCTTGCCACTGACCCCAAAATGATTCTCGCTGACGAACCCACCGCCAACCTCGACACCGAGAACGGCGAACAGGTCATGGAGATCATGAAGAAACTTAACAAGGAAACAGGCACTACTTTCGTATTCGCCACGCACGATCCGCGTGTCATTAAATATGCAGACCGCGTCGTCACTCTGGAAGATGGTTTGATAGTAAAAGACAGCAAGGCGAAGGCAAAGTAGTTGGAGTAAAAACGAATGAAGAAATTTATATTGGTAATCAGCATCCTTGCGCTTGCACTGGCTGCCTGCGGTTCAGCGAATACACAGCAGTCCATCCCAACCGTGGTGCTGGAGGTTGGTAGCAGCAACACAACAACATCGAACCCACAGCCGGGCAGCAGCGGCGGAACCGTCTCTGCTGCGGCGGTGGTTGCGCCGATCTCGCAGGCACGCCTATCCTTTATCAGCGTAGGACGAGTCATCTCGGTCAATGTGCAGGTTGGGGACGAGGTCGAAGCGGGTGATGTCCTTGTCGAGTTGGATACGTCCATCCTCGAAGCGCGAGTCAAAGAAGCGGAAGCCGGTGTCGCGGTGGCGGAAATCCAGGTGCGTTATTTGATTCGGGTTGGCACAACTCAAAGACATCTGGAAGCCGCCCAGGCGGATGTGGCGCGTGCGCAGGCATTGCTGGACTCTGCAAATGCAGTCCTCGCCGCTCAAGCGCATCTGACCGCGCCGTTTGCTGGTACGGTTATTGCTGTTGATATTTCCCCCGCTGAAACAGTGACGCCCGGCAAAGTTGTCATCGTGCTGGCCGACTTGTCGAAGTATCGCATCGAAACCACCGACCTGAGCGAACGCAACATCAGCAAGGTGAAAGTTGGTCAAACTGTGGATGTATATATCGAGGCATTGGATGCCTATCACACAGGCAAGGTCGTGGATATTGACCGCATCTCCTCAACCCTTGGCGGCGATGTAGTCTTCAAAGTGACGATTGACTTGAACACGCAGCCGCAAGGTTTGCTCTGGGGCATGAGCGCGGACGTTGACATCCGTGTGGGGGAGTAGGTGGGCGTCATGAAACGATTGAGTTGGTCGCTGCTGATTTTGACCATCCTGCTGACTGCTTGTGCGACTCCTGCTGCACCTGCCCCTGCTCCGACCACGTCCGCGCCTGTTGAAGCATTTACCGCACCATCGGCTGATGTGGTGGTCGCATCGGCGAAAACTGCACCTGCGCAAATCGTGGAATTAGGCTTTACCATCTCGGCGCTCGTGGATGAAGTAAATATTAAAGAAGGCGACACCGTGCAGGCAGGGCAGACTCTGATGGCGCTGGATGTGCCCGATCTGGAATACGCCGTAGTCGCCGCAGAGGAAGCCTTTCGCTCGGCGGATATCACTGCCCAATTGCAAAAAGCGGATAAGGTCAAGTATGTGAATCCGAACAACGGAGTGGTCAGTTTCCTGGCGCTGCCCAAGGAAGTGTACGCAAAAGCGCGCTCGAAAGCCGATCAGGCGTATGCCGCATTGGAGACTGCCCAAGCCACACTGGCGCAAGCCACCCTTACCTCTCCCATTGATGGGACTGTGGTCTCCGTGAAAGTCATCCCTGGCGAAGTGGTGCAGGTCGGTCAGGTTGTCATTACGATTGCTGTACTGGATTCCTTGCAGATCACAACCACCGACCTGAGCGAGCGTGATATTCCGCGTGTGCAGATCGGCCAAAGCGTGGATGTGTATATCGAAGCATTGGATGTCACTGTGAAAGGCAGCGTACTTCGCATCTCTCCCATCTCGGAAGTTGTCGGTGGGGATGTGGTCTACCCCGTTACGATTATGTTGGAGAAACAGCCTGCCGGCCTACTCTGGGGCATGAGCGCGGAAGTGGAAATCCAAACGAAGTAACCAGTACAGTAGCGCGACTTTCAAGTCGCAACCCAAAGGCGACATATAATGCCCACGGTCACAAATTGCGCTTTCCCGCCTTTGAAAAAGCGCAATTTGTGACCGCGCTGGGTATAAATATCGCGCTACAAAATCTTCGCGGTTGGCGTAGTTTTCAGAGAGTAATACTATAAAGAAGTAAAATGAGCACGTCGGATAAGAGTCCAACGTGCTCATTTCTTAAGGAGACATCCATGACCACCATCACTGTCATCGGCGCAGGCAGCGCATCTTTTGGGGAGAATACTCTCTCCGCATTGCTGCGCTCCAAAAAGCTAAAAGGCTCCACCCTGCGGCTTGTTGACCGCAACGCACAAAGCCTCGATATTGTCCAGCGCCTTGCCAATCGTTTGAACAGGGAATGGGAATCGCAATTCATCATCACCGCACACACGCATCACAAGGAAGCGCTTGCAGGCACGAACTTCGTTGTTTCTGCGATTGAAGTTGGTCCGCGTGAAGAATTGTGGAAATCTGATTTCGAGATTCCCATCAAATATGGCGTGCGCCAGCCGTATGCAGAAAACGGCGGCCCCGGCGGATTCATCCACGCGGCGCGCAATGTCATGCCCGTGCTTGAGATCGTCCGCGATATGGAGCAGGCGTGCCCCGATGCGTGGTTCATCAACTTCACCAACCCAATGGTGCGCGTCTGTGACCTTGTCAACCGTCACAGCAAAATAAAGGCGGTGGGTTTGTGTCATCAAATTTATGCAGGCTATGGGATGGTCGGTGTTGCGCTTGCCAAAGACCTCGGCATCGAAGTCCCTGAAGGTCTTGAAGGCATGCACGCCGATGTGATGCAGCATCCGCTTCAACATCAGGTTATGCATCAGATCGTCCCGCTCGTGGATATCCGCGCCGCAGGAACCAATCACTTCACCTGGATTCTTTCCGTCCACGACAAACGCACAGGCGAAGATTTGTACCCTCTCCTGCGGAAACGCTTCTTCGAACTCGACGAATCCTTTGAACCGCTTACGCGCCGCGTCTTTCGTGACTTTGGCATGTTCCCCGTCCCCGGAGATACCCACCTCTGCGAATACCTCCCCTGGATGAGCGATCCCATCACCAAACCGTGGGAGAAATTCAATATCCGCCTCTACGACTGGGAGTTGATGGCTGGCGTGCGCGATTTCAGCCTGGATCGACTAAATGAAATGGCAAATGGAAATTTGACCGTTGAAGCCCTGCTCGAAACCGACTCTGAAGGCGCGTTGGAGATGATCGAAAATATTGCGTTGGGAGGCAATCACTATCACCTTGCTGCAAATCTGCCAAACGTTGGGCAGATCCCCAACCTGCCATTCGGCGCAACTGTGGAAACACCCGTCCATGTGAATGGGGCAGGGATCCATCCCGTGCATGTTGGCGCATTACCTGAACCCATTGCAGAATTATGCCGCCGCGAATTAATGGTCGCGCAATTGTGCGTGGATGCGGCAGTGGAAGGCAGTTACGAAAAAGCATTGCAATGTCTGCTGCTTGATCCCGTCATCCGCGATATGACAACTGCGAAACTTATCCTCGATGACTATTTGCAGACCTACAAGGGACATCTTCCACAATTCTGGAAGTGAAAAGATGCGAATTGAAATTAAAAAGAGGAAGCCGACATTATGTCCGCTTCCTCTTTTTCTTAAAAACATTAAACACCTTAATAACCTTAAAGGAATTTTTATCCGTTGCATCGAATTATGTTGTTTATGCTTATGATATTTTAAGATAACTGCATGTTCAAAAACCTTTACATAAACCATAAGTTGTATAAAATAAAGATATAACAATGATATGGTCAGTAAATAAAAATCATTGAATGATAAAAATAAAAAAAGAAAACATGATTCATTGAGATTGAATCAACATCAAGCAGTAAAAGGAAGACAACAAAGGAAACAATCATGTACATTTGCGTATTGACAAGCATGCCGGATCCCGACGACACCCCGTATGATCCTTCACCCTATATGAACGGATTTCGTTGGAAGCATTATCTGGTTCAACCGACGGATGTGGAAAAACAGATCAAGGATTTAATTGACGAAGGCGTGGACGCTTTCATCAATCTATGCGATGGCACAGCGGATGATGCGCTCTCTGGTATTGCGCTTGTCCATGCGCTGGAAAAATACAACGCTGCCTTCAGCGGCGCGGATTCGAAATTCTTTGACCCGACCCGTGATGAAATGAAGAACGCCGCGCGCCGTGTCTCTGTCCCCACCCCAAGCTGGATGTTTGTCAATCGTGTGCAGGATGCTGAGAAAGTTGCGAAGCGTTTGAAATTCCCCATGCTGGTCAAGCCGCCGCATGGCTATGCCAGCGTTGGCATCCGCCGCAATTCGCGCGTGGAAAATATCGAGCAATTGCGCGCAGAGATCGAATATGAGATCAGGGAATTCGGGCGCGCCCTCATTGAAGAATTCATTGAAGGACGCGAGTTCACCTGTCTTATTGCGGAAAACCCCGATAACCCCAGAAAGCCGCTGACCTTCACGCCGGTTGAATTTATCTTCCCCAGCGGCGAATCCTTCAAGCATTACGATATGAAATGGGTCGAGTACGAAAAGATGTCGGTTGCCGTGGTGGATGACCCTCGCATTGACAAAGTCCTGCGCGAACAAACCACCCACGTCTTCAAGGAACTCGGCGGTAACGGATATGCCCGCTGTGATTACCGCATGGATGCCGATGGCGCCATCCACATGCTCGAGATCAACCCCAACTGCGGCATCTTCTATGCGCCGCACGAACCCGGTTCCGCTGATTTCTCGCTGATCAATGACCCCGTCATGGATCATACCCGCTTCATGAAATTGATCATCCGCAACGCGCAACTCCGCCAAACCCGCCGCGCGGCAGAGAAGATCATCAAACGCCAGGCGCGTAAACAACGGGTGATCGAAGTCGAACAGATGGCTTACACCTAAACAAAAATGGGACACGCAACGTGTCCCATTTTTTATCCCAGTTCGAGGCTTGCCCCCGCACTGGCCTTGCAGACGTACACACTCGCTTCCATCCCCGACCTTCGCCTGTATGCGCTTGCAACAGCATTGGCAAACGCCTCAGCCTTTTTCTCTTCCACCAACGCAACAGCGCACCCGCCAAAGCCTGCGCCTGTCATCCGCGCGCCGAAACAACCATCCTGTTCCTGTGCGCATGTTACCATGATATTGAGCGCATCATTCGTTACCTCAAAATCATCCCGTAGACTGGCGTGGCTGGCGTTGAATAATTCACCCAGCCGCTTCACGCTTCCAGCCTTCATGACTTCCATGGCTTCCAACACGCGCGCATTTTCAGTGATGATATGTCTTGCGCGTTTCAGGGCAACTTCACTTAATCCCAATTCTGATTTGATTTTCGTGTTGAATTCATCAATGGATACATCCCGCAACGCCTGCACCCCGAACCAGCGCGCCGCTTCCTCGCATTGACTGCGCCGCTCGTTATATGCCGATTCCACCAACCCGCGGCGGGTGGATGTATCCAAAATAACAACAGATACACCTTTTGGCAGGGGAGCGTGTTGAATTTCCAGCGAGCGGCAATCTAAAAATAAGGCGTGACCTTCCCTGCACGCCGCACTTGCCATCTGATCCATGATGCCGCAGTTGACGCCAACCCACTCATTCTCCGCTTTTTGTGCAAGCCGCGCCATTTTGGGCGCATCCCACTCAAAGTTGGAGACTGCCGCAAACGCCCGCGCAATCGCCAGTTCCACTGCGGCGGAGGAGGATAAGCCCGCCCCACGCGGCACATCGCCGGTCATCACGGCATCGAATCCATTTAATGGATAGCCTGCCTTCAACAACTCGTTTGCAACACCCTTGGCATATTCGATCCAGCCGTTGCCGCGGGTGAGGGAATGCAACTCAAAGGCTGATTCAGTTTCCAGGTCCAGAGCAGCGATGCGAACCTGGTCATCGCTGCGGGGACGAAGCGCGAGCCAGATTCCATGGTCAATTGCCATCGGCAGGACAAATCCATCGTTATAATCGGTATGCTCACCGATCAAATTCACCCGCCCCGGCGCGCGGACGATGAAACTGGGCTTGGCGTTAAAATGGGCAGCGAACTGGCTGGCGAGGTTTTTTGTGTCCATACGCGTTGTTATACCATAGAGGCTGGATGAACGATCTGGAGTTGCTCAAGCAGTATGAACCTGTGTTGCGCTTTGCAAAGAGCGAGCGTTTTTTTCCGATGGCGGTCGAGCCGTACCTGAAACGATGTATGCTCTTTCCAAGCGGCCCGCATGGGGCGGGGGAGTTGTTTTCGCATTTGAACGAGCCATTGATCGATAAGATCGGCAGGTTGGAAGGACATGAATATTTCCTGCGGTTTGTCAACAAACCGCTGAACGATTTCGATGCGTGGATATGGTGGGGAGTGAGTTCGGTTGTGGGAGCGGCGGCGGCATGGTTTTTTCTGGGGGCGGTCGGTTTGGAGATTGCGGTTTTCGTTTCGCTCTCTGTGGCGTTGATTCTCTTCATGCTTGCCTCTCCGATTCGGCTGCGCATCATCCCCGCCCTGCTGGTTGTGATCGTTTTTCTGGCGCTTGGCATCGCGCCGATCTGGTTCTTTTTACGCCCAAGCGAATATCTAAGCGTCGCAGTGGAATATCTCATCCTTTTTCCGATCTATTTGATTGCCCTGTTCCTGTTGTTGATGCGGGTATCGAAATTTGTGATCGAGAAAGTGTTGCCGGAAGGTCCGGGGCTTATTATGGATATGCTTTCGCAGGCAACAGAAAAGATTGCGCGCGAGTCCTATTTTGAATATGCGGATATTTTGAAGGAAAATCCCCAGCCTGTATATTATGGGCGTGTATTGCGCGAAGAAGGTGAGAAGGGGCAGCGATGGACGATCCTGCAATATCATTTCTTTTATGCTTTTAATGACTGGCGTTTGGCAGCGAATGGGATGAACCACCATGAGGGCGATTGGGAAATGACGGCGGTGTATCTCAGGAACGAAAAGCCGTACGCGGTCTTGATGTCCCAGCATGGCGCGGGGAACATCGAGAAATGGGATGCCGTCCTCAAGGCATTGGATCAGGATGACAAGGCGACCACGCATCCCATCATTTATGCCGCGCTCGGTTCCCATGCGAATTACAGCAAGCCTGAAGTGATCCGCTCGCCGAGCATGTATAAAACCGGCAGGCTGCAACGCTTCCTTTTCTGGTTTGATGGGTTGATTCATTACCTGTTCCTTTTGTTTAACCCGAATCAGCAGGCGCGGCAGATTGCGTTGGAGGAGATGCGCATGAATCAAATTAAACTTTTTGATGAGCATGCGTTTGACGAGGTGCGTGATGAGATGGATCATTACATTGTCCGCCTGCCGATGGAAATCGCTTCCGGGGATGGGTTTCGCGTTGGCTATCAGGGAACATTTGCCAGGGAACCCCGCATTCGTTCTGCGGATTATCTGAAGGCGATCATGTCCGAACGCGTGAAAACATATCCGCCTGTAAAGGAATGGAAGCGCATCCTCTTGAATTCCGAGCCGTCTTGGGTACAATATAAAGGATTATGGGGCGTGAAGAGTTGGTTGAGCG
Source organism: Anaerolineales bacterium (assembly GCA_030680155.1). Classification (GTDB taxonomy): domain Bacteria; phylum Chloroflexota; class Anaerolineae; order Anaerolineales; family Villigracilaceae; genus Villigracilis. The sequence goes on along the minus strand of JAUXWL010000021.1, from coordinate 8,583 downwards.
AAGAATCAGGTCCCCCCGGCCCTAAATGGGATAGATTGCGAAAAGGGGAGGCGGAAGTAAAAGAGCGTGTCCGTTGGGAAAAGCCGCTGGATTGGCTTGCTGAATTGGAAAGTAATAAACATTAACGCACAACAAGGAGTACATGATGTCCATTCCGCAGATTCTTGAAGTTGTGATTGGTTTGATTTTCATTTACTATATTCTCGGTTCGGTTGTTTCGCTCATCACGCAGTGGATCAACGAGGGGTTGGAAACGCGCGGCAAGGCGCTGGAACGATATTTGATCAAGATCGTGGGTGATAAAAAAGTGGGCGACCTTGTATCACTCCCTCAATTACAGTCACTCCGGCCAATCCGATACAAAAATTTTATGAGTGTGTTTACTTCAGCGACTGAGCCCAAGAAAATCGAAAAGGTCCCCGTTGCCACTCTTGTAGATGCATATTTCGATCTCGCGGGGTTCACAGCGAACACCCAGGTCAATGCTGAACAGTTGACTGCGCTGATCAATAACCTGCCCGATTCGGATGGAAAACAGGCGTTTGTCCAGTGGGTCAATCAGGGTGTGACCAACCTTGAGGATCTGCGCAAGCGCACCACCGCCTATTTTTCAGGTTTGATGGAGCAGGCTTCAGCAACCTTCCGCTCGAATGCCCGCAGTTTTGTGATTACGCTATCGATCATTATTACGCTCCTGCTTGGCGCGGATAGCATCCAACTGGTGCGGACCTTATGGGTGAACGCCGAGTTGCGAACCCTTGCCGCAGCCAAAGCGGAAATGGTTGTTCAACAGGAGGGGCTGGATGCCACTGTCACCGATTTGCTTCAGGAGTTGAGCGACCTGACCCTTAATTTTGGCTGGTGGCGCACGGAACTCCCTGAGGCTGGCACAAGCGCAATGGGTTGGGTATATTTTGTGATTTTGAAATTATTGGGACTCGGGTTGACCGCTGCCGCGATCTCTCAAGGCTCATCCTTCTGGTATGACTTGCTGAAGAAGATATCGTCGCCGACTTCAAGCAGCAGTAGCAGCACAAGCAGCAGGGGCGGAAGCAGCAGTAGTAGTTCAAGTGCAAGTGGATAAATAAGAGATAAAAAAATTCCGAGGTGATAAACCTCGGAATTTTTTTATTTGACAGACCACCTTGCGTAGACCGCCTGTGAAAGCAGGCGGTTCGCGCTTTTTTCGCGCGTCACTAATTCGCCGCTGTCAATGCTGCCCTTATATTTTTTCATCATCTCATCAACGGCTTGCGCCACATGAATGGCGGAGGCGCGCACCGCATAGACGGTCACGATCACGAACAGCGGATTGTCGCTTAGACACTTGCGGCATTCGTCCAGTAGATTGGGCAGCGACTTGTACACTTCCCAGATTTCGCCTTTCGGTCCGCGCCCGAATTTGGGTGGGTCGAGGATGATGCCATCGTATTTGATTCCGCGCCTGGCTTCGCGTTGGACGTATTTCAACGCGTCCTCCACGATCCAGCGGATGGGCTTGTCGCCCAGTCCTGATAGTTCCTGATTCTCCCGCGCCCAGCCCACGGACTTTTTGGATGCATCCACATGGGTCACAGATGCGCCTGCCATCGCTGCGGCGAGAGATGCCAGGCCTGTGTAGCCAAATAGGTTGAGAATGTTCGGCTGGCCGCCAGCTTTTCGGACGGAATCAGCCATAAAGTCCCAGTGTGAAGCGACTTCGGGGAAGACGCCGAGGTGACGGCCGGGTGTCGTCATCACGTTGAACTTCAAGTCCCTCTTCCCCAACCCTTCTCCCGAAGGAGAAGGGAGTCCCCTCTCCCTTTGGGAGAGGGCTAGGGTGAGGGGTAGGGGATAACGCATTACCCATTTCTCTTCCACTTTTTTCTTGAAATCCCAATGCCCGCCACTTTCCTCGCCTGTGGGCTGGAACGCGGCATGGACATTCTCCCACGCTGAGGCAGGCAGGGCGCGGCTCCACATGGCTTGTGATTCGGGGCGCGAGAAGATGTATTTTCCGAAGCGTTCGAGTTTCATGCCATCGCCAGAGTCGAGCAACTCATAATCATGCCACTTTGTGGCTTCGAGCAAGGTAAAGGTGGGGGAGGTATTCATGAGTCAATAACGCCTTTGTTTTATGAGAAAGCCCCTCCACCACTTGATTTTTGTCCACAAAACAGTATAATGTGGGAAGAAGTGGTAGAAAGTGGTAAGGACGCCGGGATGCCCGGCGTTCGTCGCATTAAAAGGATAAATAGCACAAATGTTCTTAGGTCAGTTCCAGCACAATCTCGATGACAAGGGCCGCCTGATGATTCCGGCGCGCTTCCGTGAGCTGCTGGAAGGCGGCGCCTTCATTACACAGGGTTTTGACAAATGCCTGATGGTGATGACCGAGGCGTATTTCAAACAGGTCTATGAGCGCATCGAAGCCATGAACCTCGCCGACCCGACCGCCCGCCTCCTGCGCCGTTTGATCCTGTCCAACGCCTATGGCGTGGAACCGGACAAGGTTGGGCGCATCCTCGTTCCGCAGAACCTGCGCGCCTTTCTCGAAATCACGAGCGGCGAACTGGTCGTGGCGGGGCAGGGCGAGTACTTCGAAGTGTGGACTCCCGCAGAGTGGAGCGGACAGATGGCTCTGCTGCAAGATGTTGAAGCCAATAACGCCCGCTTCTCGACGCTGGATTTGTCGAAGAAAGATAAATAGAGAATAGCGATTAGATGACTAGTGATTGTTCGACCAATTATCTACTTATCTAATATCTAGTATCTGCTCCATGCAGCACAAACCTGTACTTTACCAGGAGATTATACACGCTCTGCAACCCCGCTCTGGCGGGCGATATGTGGATGGCACCCTGGGCGCGGGCGGACACGCTCGCGGCATCCTGGAGGCTTGCGCGCCCGATGGGCAACTGTTGGGTCTCGATGTGGACCCGCAGGCGCTGGCGCTTGCTCGTGAGACCTTGGCTCCTTATGAGGGGCGCATTCATCTCGCGCAAGCCTCCCATATTACCCTCGCCGACCAACTTGCTTCATTAGATTGGGATGCGATAGACGGCATCATCCTCGACCTCGGCGCATCGTCCATGCAGTTCGACAACCCCGAGCGCGGCTTCTCCTTCATGCAGGATGGCCCGCTGGACATGCGCTTCGGAGTCAATGCCACGATGAGCGCCGAAGAGATTGTCAACACCTTTGAGCAAAAGGAACTGGCAGACATCATCTTCAAATACGGCGAAGATCGGGACGCTCGCAAGATCGCCCGCGCAATTGTCCAAAGCAGACCGCTTCACACTACGGGACAGTTGGTTGCTGTGATCGAGAAAGCGAGTCCACGCCGCGGCGACAAAACCCACCCCGCCACGCAGACCTTTCAAGCCCTGCGCATCGCCGTCAACGACGAATTAGCCGCAGTGGAGAAAACGCTCCCGCAGGCAGTGGCAAGCCTAAAGGTCGGAGGAAGATGCGCAGTGATTTCCTTCCACTCGTTGGAAGACCGTATCGTCAAGGAGTATTTTCGAGAGCAGAGCAAGGATTTGGTCAATCCGCCTTACGAACGAATTTATGAAGTGGAACGCAAGGCGATTGTGAAGCTGGTCAATAAAAAACCCATCGTTCCCACGGAGGAAGAGATAAAAGAAAATCCGCGGGCGCGCAGCGCGAAACTTAGAGTTATTGAAAAGTTGTAGGGCAGGCTTATCCCGCCCGATGTGAAGAGAGTACCGTGAACATACCGAATGTCAACCACATGATCCACGCATATCGTATTGCTCCCTGGCGCATCCAGCGTCAGTGGATCGGCAACGCATTGCTGGCAGTGGTTGTGCTGGCGATGGTGGCGGCGTTATACCTGAACATAACCTCCCAAACGGCGGTTGCCGGCCGCGAGATTCAGGAACTGAATAACACGATTATCCTCAGCCAGCAGGCGAGCAGTGACCTGCACACGGAACTGGCTTCACTGACATCCGCAACTGCCATGGAAACGCGCGCGCTTGCGCTTGGTTTCCGCCCCATCGAACCCAATGAAGTGGAGTATCTTGTGGTGCCAGGGTATGTCAAACCGCAGCCGGTGAACCTCTCCAGTGAATCGCTGCCGCAGTTGAGCATGTTGACCATACCCCCCGAATACAACCAATCCCTGCTGGACTGGCTGGATGAACGCATCGTCACTTCGCGAGGCTTCCAATGAGACAGCAGTATGCGCTCCGCAGTCAGGTGCTGGCAGGGGTGATGGCCTTTGTTGCATTAGCCATCATCGTGCAGATGACGCGCATCCAGAACAGCGTGGAGGCGGATGTCTTCCGTCAGCAGTCGGAAAATTACGCCTACGAACTGAAGACCTTCTATCCTAATCGCGGTGAAATTTACGACCGCAACGGACGCCTGCTCGCAGGACAGACAACCGTCTATGAGATTGGCGTGGATTTGCGCAATGTCAGAGATGCCCACGCGATTGCCTTTGCCATCAGCCGTGAATTGGAAATGAATTACGACGAAATCCTGGGTGTGCTCAATGACCCGCCTGAGGGTATTGCCTACATGGTCATCGCCGATTTCGTGGAGGCACAAAAGGCGCTCAATCTTCAATCGCTCAAGAAAGCCTTGCAGGATCAGGCTCCGTCTGGTTCCTACGGCGGTCTCACAGGTTTGCAGTTCAACGCGCATCCCCAGCGCAGTTATCCTGAAAACACGCTCGCTTCGAATATTATTGGGTTTGTCAACCGCGAGGGGAAGGGCTACTTCGGCGTGGAAGAGAATTATGATAATCTGTTGGCGGGCAACTCCATGCAGGTCTTAATCCCCGCTGACCCGAACAAAGCCTTTGAAATCCCCAAAGTCCCCGATGGTACCACCCTCATCCTCACCATCAACCGGGACCTGCAAGCCGCCGCCGAGAAATTGCTCGACGAATCGCTTGGCGAATATGGCGCGCGTGAAGGCGTGATCGTCATCATGGATCCGCGTAACGGGGAACTGCTGGCAGTGGCCACCTCTCGCCGCATGGACTTGAACAAGTTCTGGAACTACAACACCATCTACGACAACGCCACTGATTTCAACCCGCCCATTTCCAAGACCTACGAACCTGGCTCCGTGTTGAAAGTTCTAACCATGGCCGCAGCACTGGACAGTGGAACCGTCACTCCCAACACCACGTATCTCGACACAGGCTCGATATTGATCGGCGGCGTCACCATCCAAAACTGGGACCGCAATCCCTGGGGTGTGCAGAACATGCTCGGTTGTTTGCAGCACTCGCTCAACGTGTGCATGGTCAGCATCACCTCGCAAATGGGCGCCAATACCTTTTACGGATACATGGACTCCTTTGGCTTCGGTCATCTCTCCAACGTGGATCTGGCCGGAGAATCAGCGGGCAGGCTCAAGGTCCCGGGTGATTCGGATTGGTATCCTGTTGACCTCGGCACCAACTCCTTCGGTCAGGGTGTGGCGGTTACTCCAATCCAAATGCTGGCGGCGGTATCCGCCGTTGCCAACGACGGACGCATGGTCACTCCGCATGTTTTGTACGCGATGGTGCGTGACGGACGCCAGTACAACGTCCCGCCGCAATATGCGGGTTCGCCCATCTCTGAAGCCACTGCCCGTACATTGAACGAAATGCTTGCCATCTCACTGGAAGCAGAAGCCTCCGAAGCGCTTGTGCCCGGTTATCGCATCGCCGGCAAGACAGGCACGGCTGAAATCCCGGTCAATGGTTTTTACAGCAGCTTCGAAACCAACGCCTCCTTCATTGGCTGGGGACCCGCGGACGAACCGCAGTTCATGATCTATGTTTGGCTTGAGAAACCCACCACATCGCCGTGGGGTTCTGAAACCGCCGCGCCGGTATTTTCCGAGATGGCGCAGAAAACCGTAATTCTATTAAATATTCCACCCGATAACATCCGCCAGCAATTGCGAGCCTTGAAATAACATGCTCACCTTCGCCGATCTTTTGGAAGCCCTCACCACAGTTCGCCCTGCGAATGCAACCGCCATTATCACGGAGGCGGCGATAGATTCGCGTCAGGTGATTCCTGGCTCGCTCTTTGTGGCGATCCCCGGCGAAAAGGTGGATGGACATGACTACATTGCCGATGCATTCAAGAGGGGGGCCTCTTTTGCTTTAATCCAAAAAGACGTGGACGCTTCTTTCCCAACCCTTGACCTGCGCGGCAGTCTATCAGCAGACACCCCGCTGCAACAGGATGCGCCCCCTTCGGCAGGCTCAGGGCAAGGTCTTTGCTTGCGCGTAGACAATACCGTCTCTGCCCTGCAACAGGTTGCCCGCTTCTGGCGGCGCAAACTGAATTTGCGTGTGATCGGCATCACAGGCAGTGTCGGCAAATCCACCACCAAAGAGACTGTCGCTGAAGTGCTCGGCGTACGCTATCGCACTCTGAAAAACCCCGGCAATTTGAACAACGAAATCGGCCTGCCGCTGACCATCCTGCGACTTGGCGCAGGCTATGAACGCGCCGTCCTCGAAATGGGATTTTACGTCCCTGGCGAGATTCAATTCCTGTGTGATATTGCCCTGCCGCAGATCGGCGTCGTTTCGAACGTCGGCACTGTCCATGCAGAACGGGCAGGCTCACAGGAAGCCATCGCGCGCGGAAAGAGCGAACTCATCCAATCCCTGCCTGAAGATGGCGTTGCCATCCTCAACTTCGATGATCCCTGGGTTCGCAAAATGGAAGAAAAGACGAAGGCGCGAGTCTTTTTCTACGGACTTTCTCCCGAAGCCAACCTGTGGGCAGACCAGATCGAAGGGCTTGGCTTGGACGGTATCCGCTTTCGCCTGCACTACAGAGGCGAGGTTTTACACACCCGCGTCCCGATGATTGGGCGACATTCCATCCATACCGTGTTGCGCGCCGCATCCGTTGGCTTGAACGACGGTTTATCCTGGCAGGAGATTATTGAAGGGCTTTCGCATGGCAACGCCCAATTGCGTTTGGTCGCGGTGCGGACAACCATCGGTGCGTTGATCCTCGACGACACCTACAACGCCTCACCCGAATCCATGCTGGCCGCCTTGAACCTGCTTGACGAACTCGATGGGCGCAAGGTCGCCGTACTGGGTGACATGCTCGAACTCGGTCCCTACGAACGCCAGGGACATGAAATGGTTGGTCTGCGCACTGCGCAAGTGGCCAAGGTCCTGCTCACGCTTGGTCCGCGCGCGCACATGATCGCAGAAGCGGCGCGGCGCGCTGGCATGAAACCTGCCAATATTCTTGAATTTGAATCCCAGGAGCCGATTGTGGACTGGCTGAATAAAAACCTGACCTCGAACGACACAGTTTTAATAAAAGGCTCTCATGGCTTGCGCATGGATCGCATCACCGCCGCATTGGAGGTTCGCTCGTGAGAGACATTGCTCTTTCCCTCAGCCTTGCGGGGCTTGCTTTTATCATGACCGCCATCTGGGGCGGACCTTTGCTGCGCATCCTGCGTCATTTCAAGATCGGCAAGATCATTCGCATCGAGCAGCCTGACTCGCACCGCATCAAGATGGGTACGCCTACCATGGGCGGTGTGATGTTCATCCTGCCTGTGTTGTTATTGAGCGGCTTGCTCAATGCCGTTGCCCTGATCGGCGTGGCGGCCAGTGGGGTGGGACGCTCTGTCATCTTGCCGATGGGCGTCATGTTCGCCTTTGCCATTCTCGGCGCAGTGGATGATTGGGAAGGGATTCATGGCAAACGCAAAGGCGACGGGATGCGCGCCCGCACCAAGTTCATGGTACAGGTGGTTCTGGCGTTGGTCACTGCCTATGCGTTGAAATATGTGATCGATGCGCCGGACTTGTACCTGCCCGGCTTTTTCTTCGAGATAGAGATCGGCTGGATCTATGTGCCCATCGCCGCTTTTATCATCGTTGCAGAATCCAATGCTGTTAATTTTACAGACGGGCTCGACGGACTGGCGGGACTCATCGCCGCGACTGCCATTGCCGCATTCGGCGGCATCGCACTGATGCAGGAACAAATTTATCTCGCGCGTTTCTGCTTTATTTTGGTCGGCGCGCTCTTTGGCTTTTTATGGTTCAACGTCCACCCTGCGGAACTCATCATGGGCGACACAGGTTCCATGGCGCTGGGCTCCGTGCTGGCAGTCATTGCCCTGATGACGGGTCAATGGCCCATGCTGTTGATCATCGGCATCATCCCACTGGCGGAGATGTTGAGCGTCGTCATTCAGATCGTCTACTTCCGCTCGACAGGCGGCAAACGTTTTTTCAAGATGACGCCCATCCATCACCATTTTGAATTGCTCGGCTGGAGCGAGACCCAGGTCGTTCAGCGCTTTTGGCTCATCGGTTTGATGGCGGCGTTGATCGGTATAGGACTTTCGCAGGTTTAAGTGCGTACTGCGTAATACGTGATACGTAAAGACCTTTTACGAATTACGCATTACGAATTACGTTTTACGAATTATGAAAAATTGGACCAACACCCACGTTCTCATCCTCGGAGCAGCGAGACAAGGTCTTGCCCTTGCCCGCTGGCTCACCCGTCACGGCTCAAACGTGACGGTGAGCGACTCGCGCCATGCGGACGAATTAGCCTCCGCCCAAGCCTCTCT
>JAUXWL010000006.1 GCA_030680155.1 Anaerolineales bacterium | reverse complement strand
CGCCAGATGGTACTCTTGCCGATTCCGTCGGGGAAAGGTCAAAATCTTAGCGTCTTGGCGGCTTTGCGTTGAGATTGTTAGATTCAGATTTGGAATTGCTGCTTTCTGGACGAGCTCCTTGAAACTACGTAAGAGCCAAATTCTTAATCAAAAAAACCGTCCAGAAATTACTGGGCGGTTTTTTTGATTCTTGGGTTCTCCGTTTTTAACGGGAAAACTACCATCAACTTCTCTACCGTACATCGTGTTTTTTACCGCCAAGACGCCAAGAACGCCAAAGTTTTTAAGACTTTCTTGGCGACCTTGGCGCACTTGGCGGTTCGATTTTGCAGATTTCTACGGTAGTGAACCGTCAACTAAAAATTCCGCCGCGAATTTACCCTACGGGCACAATGTCGCTACTTCGCACGAATTTTCAAACCAATCCCCGAAAATTCGCGTAATTCGCGGCAAAGGTTTTGTGGTTTGAAATTCAATCCTTCCAGAAACGGGAGAGCCGATTCTGGAAAACTGCCTTTACTCAGAAACCAACATCCACTTGGCCAGCTTGCCGTGCAACTGGGAAACTCCGCGTGCGATGTGCATGAAGATCGTCCACAGTAAAATGCCGCCCAAAACGCAAAGAGGATAAGACCAGGTCGGGAAGTAGTGAGAGGTCCCGTTGTAGTACATGATTGCCGTGTGAGGAACGGCTGTCTGGATGAACGGGATGGCAATGAATGCCAGTGAGAAACTCAGTACGGTGACAATCGAGACGAAATACGCGATTCCCAGCACGAATTGCAACAGCATATACACCAGCATCATCCATGTGGCTTTATCTGTGAGCAGCGCCTTGAGCCTCTCCAGCCATGCCATACCCTGATGCGAAAACAGCGCCCGGCGCGGCATACGGACTCCCAACAGGGCTTCCACAAGCCGGCCTTCCAGCAACGCCAATCCACGCACCGAAAGCAGGAACAACAGCGCCAGCGGAAAACCGAAGATAAAGATCAGAAACGAAACCGAAACAGAAATCCCCGTCACCGCCCAACTGAAATAGAAAACACCGGTAATGAACGCAATCAACATGTACAACAACCCACCCCATGCGAGCGGGTCGGCGTACACGCCAAAGAAACTGCCCAGGAACGAGCGCGGCTTTACAGCCTGCTTCAACGCAGGTGACATGCGCCGCTCGATCTCTTGATACGCAGACGCCGTCTCTTCGGGAGAACCGTATTCCTCCACAATGGACGTCAACGCCTCTGCCCCGCTCACGGCTGGATTCACCACCCGGGCCGCTTCCAAGGCTGTGGACAGATGCTCACGCGCATCCGCCAGCGCATCCTGCAAGAGCGCGGGGTCGGCATCCTTCATTTCTATTTTGAGCGCATCCAGATATTCTTCCATCGTATTAAACATGATGTCATCCTTTCAAAATCGCATCGACAAAATTCTTCGTCTGCTTCCATAATTCGACCCACTCGACAAGCGTTGTACTGCCCTCCTCTGTGATCCTGTAATAACGGCGCGGCGGACCCGAGACCGAAGGCTCCACCATGCTTTCCAGCAGACCGTTATCCTCCAGTGAGCGCAGCACGGGATAGAGAGTCCCCTGCTTCATCATGGGGACACCCGGTCCGCTTTCCTCCAGCATCTTCGCGATCTGGTATCCATACATGGGTTCCTCGCTGCGGCTCAACACACTCAATAAAACCAGCGAAGACGTCCCCGCATTCAATTCCTTTTGGAATTTTTTTGTTTGTGCGGCAGGCTCAGGCATTCCTACTTCCTTTCTAATACTCTCTAGTTCTATCTACTAACAATCTTATAATAGTATCAAATAGATAATATGTCAAGGGACGTAAATCCTGCTCGCCTGCACAAAAAACAGTCCCGCCTCTCGACGGGACTGTCGCTAATTACCAACCGCTAAAAGCCAAAATCTAAACGCTATAAGCTAACCGCTATTTATCCTGAATCTCCGCCGCCCGCAGCGTATTTGCCATCAGCATCGCAATCGTCATGGGACCCACGCCTCCGGGGACCGGGGTAATGAAGCCAGCCACTTCCTTCGCTTCCTCAAAGTTCACATCACCCACCAGCCTCTGACGCGGTTTGCCGGTCTTCTGGCTGATTAACGGGGAGCCGTCTTCATTCAACATCGGGATGCCGTTGATGCCCACGTCAATGACTGCCGCGCCGGGTTTGATCCATTCGCCGCGCACCATTTCGGCGCGGCCAATCGCGGCAATGATGATGTCTGCATCACGCAGTACAGCAGGGATATCCTTCGTGCGCGAGTGGACAACGGTCACTGTGGCATTTTCCTTGATAAGCAGGAGCGCGGCAGGCATACCGACGATATTCGAACGTCCCAACACCACTGCATTCGCACCTGCGATCTTCACACCGGCTTCTTTCAAAAGGTAAATACACCCATAGGGTGTGCATGGCACGAACAGCGGTTCGCGTCCCTTTTGCGCCAGACGACCGAGGTTGATCGGT
>JAUXWL010000666.1 GCA_030680155.1 Anaerolineales bacterium | reverse complement strand
CTGAGAAGGATGTATATATTACGAATTCGGTTTTTCGTATGCCGCCAGGGGATGATGGAAGCGCCTTCCGCAAGCCCAATGATAAAGAGATCGAATACTATCGCGCCTTTGTTTCCGAGATCGTCCACCACATCAACCCATCCATCATCCTGTTGACGGGGAACGTGGCGTGCCAGTCCGTTCTTGGGAAAACAGGCATAACTTCTTTGCGCGGAAAGTGGCTGGAGATAAATACCTATTGGGTGATGCCCATTTTTCACCCCTCCTACTTATTGAGAAATCAATCTCGCGAGCCCGGCTCACCAAAATCATTGATGTGGGATGACATCCGCGAAGTGAGAAGGAAGTACGATGAACTGCTTGCTCGTTAAAAAGTGACAGTCACCTGTGAGGCGACTGTCACTTTGTTTTATTAGTTCCCTTCCACAATCTTTATCTCTTCCTCAGACACCCATATAACTCATGGACCAGACGGTCAATCGCTCTATCCGTGGACTCGATCTCACGCTTGACCTTTTCCTGCTCTTGCGGTGTGCGTGGATACAATTTATTTCTTCTTTTGCATACCACGTAACAATTCTCTTTTTACTTCAGGAGTTTTCATCATTTCAGAAATGACTTGACTCATCATATCAGAGCCAAGTTTATTTTCTGTTTCCTTTTGTGCCAATTCAAGTTTGTGTTTATGTTCTAATTCCATTTTCTCAACCTCCATTTGGTGCTTCTGTTTCTGAGCCTCCAAATCCATTTTGTGTTGATTCATAAGCCTTTCAATTTCCAACTTATTTTGCTCTCTCAATTGAATTAAATCTTTATTTGCCTTACTTGTTGCTGCAAAATACGAGAGTAAACCACTTACAATTGACAAAACTATTGGACTAATCAGATCATTAAGATTCATTCTTCCTCTCAATCTGTTTTCATTATCATAGATGCAGAACCATCTTTTTTGTTGAATCTTTTTTCAAAGTTATCTATCAAATCTTGATTTTCCTCAGATTTCATGACCATATCGTAAAAATACATCACCATTGCCCTTCTCCCATCTTCCAGGTAATGATATATAGAAAAGATAATTTTCCCGTCCACTTCTTGTAAATGAGAGTCAGATCTTTTTTCAATCGTAAAAATATATTTATGAGGCACCCAGGGGTTTGAGATAGACAGATTGTGTACCAAGCCATTTCTTAATTGGCTAATAATATCCTCTGTAAACGGTTTGTATTGTCCAGGAAAGTAACGAGACATGAAGTTTTTCACATCTTTTGAGTTTGAATTTCTTCCAAAATAATAACCAGCTAAGTATTCCACTACAGAAAACCCTAAAAGTAAGCCTGATAACTCTCCGCCATTTACAATAGCTCTTATTGCATCTGGGTAAATAACTGTATTAAGGTTTTCGATAATCCAGCCAATTTTTCTGATTATAGGCGCTTGAACTCGCTTGCCTTCAAAGTAAAACGTTTCAAAATCAACGAAATAATCTTCGGCTTTCCAATTAGGTAGTGTCATTCTCCCTCCACAATCTTGATCTCTTCCTCAGACAACCTATACAACTCATAGACCAGACGGTCAATCGCCGCATCCGTGGACTCGATCTCGCGTTTGACTATTTCCTGTTCTTGCGGCGTGCGTGGACTTTGCTTGTGCAATGCCAACATGCGCTCGACCAGTGAGACCATTTTGTCGTGCCGCGCTTTGTCGGCGGGGTCGTCGAAGTTGATTGGGCGGATAGGGAGTTTTTCTAAGAATTGAGTAAAGAAACGGAAGAAACCACCCCGCATGGGTGTGCTTATTCTTTTTAGGTAGAACTCAAGTAGTTTACTATTCAGTAAGCCAAGAACATACTTAAGTGATAATCCAGTTTGCGAATTAACAGTTATCCCATATCCACTTGTAAAAGCAAAATCTCCATTTTCATCAAGAGCAAACTGTGCGCGGTCAGCAATATCGGGTATAAGGATTTTTTCTTGTTTCATCAACTCAATATTTTTAGGATATACATAGGCGTACCATTGAGAACCACGCATCTTTCCTTTTTCTCTATTTTCAAGAAAAGCTTTGTTTTGTGCTAAATACTCTAAGGCTTTTGGAAAATCCTTTTGCATTTGTTCCATTGAATTAAAAACGGCTTTTCCGTCTTTTAAACTGTAGGGAATAATTACCATTTTTCCAGATGGCAATACTTGATATCTTTTGATTTCTCGACCTTGTAAAAACGAAGAAAGTATTTTCTTTTCTATTTTTACGTTTTGTTCAAGTTCTTTAGAAAGAGCGGTAATAAGGTTTCCTGCTTCTGAAACATAATCAACAACATAGATTTCGTTTGCGCTTGTTCTTATGCCTTGCGCCATTCTTTCTGCAATATCGCCAAGTTTGATTGGCATGAGAGAAAGTTTTTCAAGTAGGCTTGCAGTTTCTCCAATGGAAAAATTCCATTCACTTTCTGTCACCTGCTTGGTTTCCAGCCTACCAGAGACTTCCGAAGTCTCCAAGACTTCGGAAGTCTGGGCTTGCAAGGCGCGCCAATTATGCAATTCGTTGACCTTTGTAAACTCGAAATCTTCCCGCGCTGTTTTATCCAGGAACAACAAGCACGTATAAGTGGTTGCGCTTTCAAAGATTTGCTGGTCGCCAAAATGGACGACCTTGGCAAGATGTTTTCCGTTTGCAATCACGCCGCGAATCGGCTTTCCATATTGAGCATTGAAGAATTTATGCGGGAGAATAAAGCCTAAACGACCATTTTTATTGAGAACGTCCAAGCCCTTTTCAACGAAGACCACATAAATATCATAGTTGCCTTTGCTGGCGGCTTGATAACGTTTCTTGAAAAACTCCACGTCAATCGGGGAGCTTTCCTGTAATGTCTGAATACGAATATAAGGCGGATTTCCCACCACAGCATCGAAGCCGCCTTGAATAAAGATCTGCGAGAACTCGGCTTTCCAGTCGAAGGCGTTCACGCGGTAACGTTCTTCTTCGTCGGCAAAGCCCATCGTCAACTGCCGTCCTTCGTAATAATCGGGACCGATCAAGGAATTACCACATTTGATGTTCCTGCCCAAGTCTGGCAGGACTCGTTCCTGAAACAACGCCAACTGCGAACCGATGGTCTCGTGGCTTTCGCCTTCCAACACCTTCAAGAGCAGCGAGAGTTTGGTCACTTCCACGGCTTGCGGGTCGATATCCACGCCGTAGATGTTGTTGAGCAGGATGTCTTTTTTCTTCGAGGTCGTCAGTCTGTAGCCGTCTTTTGTCTGGAAAATAACCGGCTTCTTTCCGCCTGCCCATTTCTCGATGTCATTCGCAACGTACCATTTCAAATGCCAGTCCAGCAAATACTGATACGCGCCTAATGGGAACGTCCCTGAGCCACAAGCCGGGTCAAGGATGCGCAGCTTTTCAGCTTCCTTGGGGGTCTTGCCTTCCAGTAACTTTCCAACCGTATTCTCGACAATGTATTCCACGATATAGGTCGGCGTGTAATACACCCCGCCCGCCTTGCGCACTTCCGGCTTTTCTTCCACCTTGGCGCGGTGTGAAGCCGTCAGGCGGATGACCTTGCCGAGGAAGCGTTCATACACCTGCCCCAAAATGTCTGCCGGAATTTCGCGGAAGACATACGGGCTTTCAGGGTAGTACAAATTCTTGAGGATGTCCTGTAACGGCTTATCGTCAATTTTGATGGTTAGGGTCAGGCTATCGGTCGGGCTGGAGGCGGATTTTTCATCCGTGAAATGGAACAAGCCGGAGTTATAGCGCGCGTCTGCCCGTTTGAATAACTGACATAACGCTTCATACACGCCGGAGCCTGCTCCTATTTCTTTGAGTTGTTCGTCCCTTTCCACGCCCCGGTCTTCGCAGATGCGCAGAAAGACAATGCGGTCAATCGTCATTTGCACGGCGTAATTCAACTCGCGCACGTTCAAGGAATCGTTTCGTAAAGCGATATTATTTGCCAGCAGGTCGCGCCAGCGTTCGATCTCCGCCAGAAAGGCATCGTCCACTTCGGCGGTGCCTTTTTTGAGCCTTGTGCCCTCGGCAAAAGCATCGAATGAACCTTTCATCACCGCATCACGTGAGAAGATAATGGCGATCTCATCCCACTTCTCGACGTAATCCTTGTAGGAATACAACTTCACCCGACCGACAGATGCCTTGTCTTTTTTATCGGGCTTTGCGCGGCAGTCGTATATGGCAAGTTCTTCAAAATCAGAAAGGATGCCGAGCGGCAGTTTCGCGCTCCAGGCATAACGCCTTAATTGAAAGGCGGGGTGAATATCGCTCTCTATTTTGACGGCGGGTTTCTTGGCTTCCAAAAAGAACTTGCGCTGCCCGCCCACACGGAAGGCATAATCGGGCGCTTTGTTTTCCCCTTCGATCTCCAGGCTATCCTCATGCACCACGTCCTTATACATCTCGGCATAGCCCTGCTTATTGAACACGTCCCAGCCGAGGGCTTCGAAGAACGGGTCGAGGAACTCGCGCCGCAACTGCGTCTCGTTGTATTTGCCCGAGCGGTAGGTTTCTTTATGTTCTTCAAATCGGTTTACCAACTGGCGAATGATATCTGGAGTGGGCATAAATAAGATTCCCTTTACCCGATTTTACCCGAATTACCAAAGTGACTGTCACTTTTTTTTTCGAATCCTGACCGCTCTTGGTATAATTCGGCTCTATTTTAGGAGCACGCATGAAATACCACATCTGGACCGAAGGCTGCCAAATGAACGTCGCCGACTCACAGCGGGTCGGTTCGTCGTTGGAGCACCTCGGCTATATCCTTACCGAAACCATCGAAGAAGCAGACGTTATCGTTTTAAACACCTGTGTCGTCCGCCAATCTGCCGAAGACAAGGCCATGGGGCGTGTCACCTCGCTCTCACCTCTCAAAAAGAAAAACCCCAATCTTGTTATCAACCTAATGGGCTGCATGGTGGGCGTGCGTGGCGCGGAGAAATTACGCGAGAAACTTCCTTTTGTCGATGTTTTCTCTCCCCCCTCCGACCCCGGTCCGTTGATCTCGCATCTCACGCAGGGCGAAATCCAATCCATGGAAGATGCCGAGACCACCCGCCGCTTCCTCAGTATGGATGAAGAACTCGTCCTGCCGGTGGCAGAGCGCGGCAAACTCATCAGCGCACATGTGCCCATCGTCTATGGCTGCTCGCACGCCTGCACCTTCTGCATCATCCCCTACAAGCGGGGCATCGAACGTTCGCGTCCCGTCGGCGACATCGTCAGTGAAGTCCGCTCGTTGGCCAAGCAAGGCGTGAAAGAGATCACCCTGCTCGGTCAAATTGTGGACCGCTACGGCAAAGACATTCCCGATACTCTGGCGGGCACGCGTGGTCCCAACCTCGCCGCGCTCCTGCGCATTCTCCATGAAGTCGAAGGCATCGAGCGCATCCGTTTCCTGACCTCGCATCCCAACTACTTCAACGACGACCTGATCCACGCCATCGCCGAACTTCCCCGCGTCATGCCGCATATCGAATTGCCCATCCAAGCCGGTGACGACACCGTCCTCGAAAACATGAAGCGCGGATACACCCAGGGGCAATTCCGCGACCTCGTGGCCAAGATCCGCAAACACATCCCAGACTGCTCCATCGCCACCGACATCATCGTCGGATTCCCCGGCGAGACCGAGGAACAGTTTATGGAAACGCATCGCGTCTTATCGGACCTGAAACTGGATGTGGCCCATCTGGCACGCTACTCCGTTCGAGAGGGCACCGTCGCCACCCGCCGCATGGTGGATGACGTCCCCGAAGAGGACAAACTCCGCCGCCTGCACATGCTCGATGACCTGCAGGAACAGATCGTCGGCGTGATTAACCAGAAATACCTCGGCGAGACGGTCGAAGTCCTCTTCGAGGAAAAGGTCAAAAATCGCTGGCGCGGACGCACCCCCACCAACAAACTGGTCTTCGTCGAATCAGACGATGATTTACGCGGCAAACTCCTGCCCGTCACCGTCACCTGGACGGGACCCTGGTCGATGCAGGCGCGGTTGCAAAACCAGCCTGAATTGATCTCCTTGTAAAACGATCCGCAGATTTCGCAGATTAGATTTTTCACTCTGCGAAACCTGCATAATCTGCGGATAAAACTGGGCGGGGGTTATAATTCCATTGTCATGTCCTTCAATGATCTCATCACTACCTTTGCAGACAACTTACTTCCCATCCTGCTCGTCGGCAGTGCAGGCTTCGCCCTCGGAAAACTGCTCATCATCGACACACGTTCACTGGGGCGCGTGGTCTTTTACGTCTTCAGCCCATTGTTGGTCTTTGACTTGATGGTCAAAAGCAAATTAAATCTGGCACAGGCGCTCTCCACCATCGGCTACACTGCTTCGGTCATCCTTGTTTTGGGCATCCTGGCCTTTTTGCTTGGCAAACTTTTTCAACTTGAGCGTACTGCCCTGCTTGCAGTCATCCTCACCGTGGCATTCGGCAACACTGGAAATTATGGTCTGCCTCTGGTCAAATTCGCATTCGGTGACGATGCCCTCGCCGTCGCATCGCTGTTCTACGTCACCACCACCATTTTGTTCAACACGGTCGGCGTGGTGATCGCCTCCCTCGGTCACATGGACCTGAAATCCGCCCTGCTTGGGTTGTTCAAAGTACCTGTCGTATACGGCGTCATTCTTGCCCTGCTTATCAAGGGAATTGGCATACAATTACCCTTGCCGCTCGCGCGCACCATCGAGATTGCCGCCAACGGAGCCATCCCCGTCATGCTCATCCTGCTCGGGCTGGAGTTGACCCGCATCGAATGGTCGCACAGCTTCCGCGCCATGGGCGTGGGCGTGTTCGCCAAACTCCTGCTCGGGCCGGTCGTCGGTATTTTGCTCGCCAGCTTGTTTGGCTTGGAAGGCCACACCCGCCAGGGAAGCGTCATCGAAGCCGCCATGCCTGCCGCTGTGGCAACCACAGTGATCGCAACCGAATACAAATTACAGCCGTCGCTTGTCACAGCGATCGTTTTTCTCGGCACGGCGCTCAGTCCATTAACGCTTACGCCATTGCTCGTCTATCTCGCGAGGTAATGAAATGTCCAATCTGCGCAATGCTATTCTGAAGACCATCATCTTCATGCTTCTCGTGGCGACCCTGTCCCTGAAACCCGGGCAGGTCAGGGGCGATGTCCTGAGCGCGCCGAAGGGTCAGGCAGGAATCGAAGTGGAGCAGCCCACTGTGGCAGTCACCTTCGGGCAGACGATCACCTTCTCAGCGAAGCTCAAAACCCCGCTCCCCATCCAGCAGGCTTCGCTTCTCTTTCGCGGCGTGAACGAAGAAACCACCCGCGTGGAAACCCTGCAAGTGGCGGCGGACGGCTCGGTGAGTTTCACATACGACGCTTCGCTGAATGTCTTCCCGCCGTTCAGTTGGATCGTGTTCTGGTTTCAAGCCACCCTGCAAGACGGCGGCACATATACCAGTTCGCCCATTCAATTCCAATACAAGGATGACCGCTTCCCGTGGCGGCAGGTCACTCACGCAGGCATCATTACCGTACATTGGTATGCGGGCGATGATGCCTTTGGCGCAGCGGCATCGGATACCGCCGCGGCCGGCTTGCTGGCCATGAGCGAATTTATTCCCATCACGCTCAGCGAACCAACCGAAATCTATATTTATTCCAATGTTGCCGACCTGCAAGCCACCCTGCTGTTGGGCGGCGCGGAATGGGCGGGCGGTCACGCGCACCCCGAACTTGGCGTGGCGTTGGTTGCCGTTACCCCGGGCGCAAGTCAGTTCATCGAAATGGAAACCGCCATCCCGCACGAACTGGCGCACATCATGCTCTATCGCTGGTTGGGAGATCATTACGCCGATCAACCCGCCTGGCTGATCGAGGGAATTTCCTCGATGATGGAACTGTACCCGAACCCTGAATACGCGCGCGCGTTGGAGATCGCCAGCCAGACCAATTCGCTGATTCCATTTGCGGACTTGTGCGCTTCCTTCCCCGCCGATTCTGGCTCAGCGTTTCTGGCCTATGCCCAAGCCCAATCTTTTGTCGCCTACATCCGCGACTCGTTCGGCACCTCCGGGCTGACGCGGCTAACCAGCGCCTACAGCGACGGATTCACCTGCGAGCTTGGCGCCACCCAGGCGCTCGGCGTCCCGCTCAGCCAGTTGGACTTGCGCTGGCGCGAAACCGTGCTCGGGCAAAATGTGGCAGGCGTTGCCTTCCGAAACCTTCTGCCATTTTTATTGCTGCTGCTTATGGTGCTGATCGTGCCCTTATGGGGCGCAATCGATATGCTGAGGCAAAGGAGAAAACATGCAAGCCAACCCAACTGAGACCATACGTGTTCACATTTGGATTAAAGGACGTGTGCAGGGAGTGGGCTATCGCGCCCATGTGGAATACAACGCCCTGCGGATCGGCGTGCCAGGCTGGGTGCGCAACATCGACAGGAACATGGTGGAAACCGTGGCGGAAGGCACACGGGAACAGATCGATCAGTTCATCGAGATCGTCAAACAAGGCCCGTCTATTTCCCGCGTGGATGATGTCCGCCTGGAATACGAAGAACCGACAGGTTATCTGGAAGGGTTTACAGTGAAGAGGAGTATGTAATTCGTAATTCGTCTATGAGGTAATACCATAGCGCGGTTCGTACCGCAAAAACTTGTCCTCGCAGAGGGTTCATTTTGCGCCCTGGCAGGCAAGATAAACCCTTCGATCCACTCACATCGTCCCGATGTCCTTCGGGAGGGCAGGTCTTGCAGTACTGCCTATATTCACTTCTTACCCGCTATACAAACCCCAATCCCCGCTCCTTCAACGAGACCCACTTCCCCTGCCCAATCACCAGATGATCTAAAACGTCAATATCCAATAATTTCCCAGCCTGCACAATGGCGCGGGTGACCGCCACGTCATCGGGGCTGGGGGTAGGGTCGCCGCTGGGGTGGTTATGAGCGACAATAATCGCCGAGGCATTGGCGCGGATGGCGTCCTTGAACAACTCTCCCACCCGCACCTGTGATGAATTGACCGAGCCTTTATATACTTCCACGATCTCATTCACGCGATTCCTGCGATCCAATAACAACACTCGCAAATGCTCCTGCTCCAGGGCAGACATTTCATATTGAAGCAATGCCGCCGCATCCGCTGGGCTGTTGATGGCAGGACGCTCCTGCGGCGCTTCGAGCATGAGCCTGCGCCCCAATTCGATGGCGGCTTTGATCTGGGCTGCCTTCGCCTCGCCCAGCCCATGTTGTCCCATCAATTCCTTGAATGGCGCGCGATGCAAGCCGTTGAGTCCGCTGAATTTGTTGAGCAGGCGCTGCCCCACTTCCACGGCATTTTCGCCCTGCACGCCCACGCGCAGCAAAATAGCGAGCAGTTCAGCATGGGTCAGGGCTTGCGGCCCGAGCGAAGCCAGCCGCTCACGCGGGCGCTCTGATTCGTGCAAGTCTGAGATACGATAGGTTGGTTTGGAGTTCGGCTCGGTCATGTTTTATTCCCTTCGAAAGGTTGGCATGGTTTACAACCACTTCCCGTATCTTCTCAATAACCTGGGGGCGGCAATACACCGTCCCGAAGGTTTCCTTGAAAAACATGGTTGAGCCGTTCAACCTTCGGGACGTTTCCACTTCTTTTTGAGATGATACCACTTCCCGTACAAATGCGTTTGTGGACGAAGCAATAGTTTCCTGCAAAGGCCGGGTTTGATCGAGCTTGCAAGGAAAATCCGCCTGAATGGTGAAGATAAAAAAGAGCGCTCATAAGTCATTTCAAGGAGCTGAGCCATTTCCGTTCGGTTTCGCCTCGAAAATACGGCTCTTTCTGGACAGCAATTCCAAATCTAAAATTGTGTAGAAGGCAAAGATGCCAAACCTTAACGCAAAGACGCAAGGCCGCAAGGCTTTTTTAGGATTGCCCCTGCGCCAGATGGTACTCTTGCCGATTCCGTCGGGGAAAGGTCAAAATCT
>JAUXWL010000665.1 GCA_030680155.1 Anaerolineales bacterium | reverse complement strand
AGATTTTGACCTTTCCTCGACGGAATCGGCAAGGGTACCATCTGGCGCAGGGGCAATCCTAAAAAAGCCTTGCGGCGTTGCGTCTTTGCGTTAAGGTTTGGCATCTTTGCCTTCTACACAATTTTAGATTTGGAATTGCTGCTTGCTTATTGACATTCCACCCGTTTGGGATAAAATACATCCCGCCAATCAATAGAGATGCCGAAGTGGCGGAATTGGCAGACGCGCTACGTTCAGGGCGTAGTGAACTTACGTTCATGAGGGTTCAAGTCCCTCCTTCGGCACAAAAGACTCGCTTGCGATCAAGCGAGTCTTTTTATTTCCAAATGCTGATGCTGACCGACAAAAAACGGACAAGGGTGGTATAATTGCACTATAAATTTGGCACTTTCTTCATCTAATGCGGACACGAAGTTTTCCCCCATCTTCGTGTCTTTTTGTGCCAGTTTCATGTTGTTGCCCCATAAGTTGAGGATTTTTTATGGCTGAAGAAAATATGCTCGCTGGAAATATCGAAACCGTGGATATTGACGCCCAGATGCGCTCGGCGTACCTGGATTATGCCATGAGCGTGATCGTGGCGCGTGCCCTGCCCGATGCCCGCGACGGTTTGAAGCCCGTCCACAGGCGTATTTTGTATGCCATGCACGAACTGGGCTTGCGTTCCAACACATCGTATAAGAAGTCTGCCCGTATTGTGGGTGAGGTGTTGGGTAAGTATCATCCGCACGGCGACTCGGCGGTCTACGAATCCATGGCGCGCATGGCACAGGATTTCTCCCTGCGCTACCTGATGGTGGATGGTCAGGGCAACTTCGGTTCCGTGGATGGCGATGCGCCGGCTGCGATGCGTTATACCGAGGCGCGCTTGCAAAAAATGGCGGAGGAAATGCTTGCGGACCTCGAAAAGAACACCGTGGATTACGGTCCCAATTTCGACGATTCGCTTCAGGAACCCCTCGTCCTGCCTGCCAGACTTCCGAACCTGCTCCTCAATGGGGCTTCGGGCATTGCCGTCGGTATGGCCACCAACATCCCGCCGCAAAACCTGCGCGAGTTAACTGCGGCCATCAATCACCTGATCGATAACTTTGACAACATCGAAGACGTGACGGTTGAAGACCTGATGAAGTTCGTGCCCGGACCCGACTTCCCGACTGGCGGTATGATCGTCGGGACGGAGGGAATTGTCTCGGCATACGGAACAGGCCGAGGTCGAATTGTGATGCGCGGTATTGCCCACATCGAAGAGACCAAATCGGGGCGGTATCAGATCAACATCACGGAGATTCCGTATCAGGTCAATAAATCCACGTTGATCGAGCGTATTGCCGAGTTGGTGCGCGAGGACAAGATCGACCAGATCTCCGACCTGCGCGATGAATCGGACAAGCGCGGCATGAGCATCGTCATCGAGTTGAAGCGCAATGCTCAACCCAAGAAGGTGCTAAACCAGCTTTATAAATACACGGCGCTGCAATCCACATTTGGTGTGCAAATGCTTTCGCTTGTGGATGGCGAGCCGCGCACCCTGCCGCTCAAGCGCCTGTTGCACATTTTCATTGACCATCGTCATAATGTCATCACCCGCCGCTCGCAATTTGAACTGGATAAGGCCAATGCGCGCATACATATTTTGGATGGCTACCTGATCGCGTTGAACAATATTGAAGCTGTCATCAAGACTATCCGTGAAGCGGAAGATGCGGATGCAGCCAAGATTGCTTTGATGTCGCGCTTCAAGTTGAGCGAGTTGCAGGCGCAGGCAATTTTGGATATGCAATTACGCCGACTTGCCGCGCTGGAACGCTGGAAGATCGAGGAAGAGCACAAGCAGGTGCGCGATACCATCGAATACCTGGAAGACTTGCTTGCCAACCCGCATAAGATCCTCGCGCTCATCAAAGATGACATGAACGCAATGGCCGAAAAATACGGCGATGACCGCCGCACGCGCATTTCCGCCGAAGCCCGGGAGGATATTCATGAGGAAGACCTCGTCCCCGACGAATCGGTGCTCATCAGCCTGACCGAGCGCGGATATATCAAGCGCGTTGCCGCATCCGCGTTCCGTTCGCAGAGTCGCGGCGGACGTGGGGTGATGGGACATACCACCAAGAACGAAGATGAGATTGTCATGCTCATCCCTGCTCGCAGTCTCGACACCATGCTCTTCTTCTCGGATAAAGGCAAGGTCTATTCCGAAAAGGTCTATCAAATCCCCGATTCAGACCGCGCCACAAAAGGCATTCCGCTCGTCAACGTGCTGTCGCTTGACCCCAACGAAAAAGTGACCGCCGCCATGGCAATCCGCGACTTTTCACCCAATACCTATTGTGTCTTGATGACAGGACGCGGACGCATCAAGCGTGTTTCGATGGAAGAATTCGCCTCAGTCCGACCTTCGGGCTTGATCGCCATGAACCTGGATGAGGGTGACACCCTCGGCTGGGCCCGCCTGACTACAGGCAAGGACGAGATCATTATCATCACCAAAAACGGACAGGCGCTGCGCTTTGGCGAGGAGAAGGTCCGCTCGATGGGCAGGCAGGCGGCAGGCGTGCAAGGCATTCGCCTTGCCAAAGATGACGCCGTCACCAGCATGGATGTGGTTGAAAAGGAAGGCGCGCTGCTGGTCGTCACCACCACCGGTTACGGCAAGCAGACTCCGCTCACCGAATACACCGCCAAGGGACGCGCCACGGGCGGCATTTCCACCATCGACCAGAAAGCCCTCAAGGAGATCGGCACGATTGCCGCGGCGCGTGTGGTGCAAAAAGCGGACGATCTCACCATCATGACCGCCAACGGCGTCGCCATCCGCTTGAAGGTGAAGGATGTGAAACAGTCCGGTCGTGCGACGCGAGGCGTCCACCTCATCAAGCCGCAGGAGGGAGACAGCGTGGCATCCGTAGCTCGTATCTCCGCCGAAGACTTGAAAAAGGCAGGCGCTCAAATGGAAGAGAAAGAAGCCGAAGCGCAGCCGAAACTGGTATAAAGAAAAACGGGCGAGGTTCAAAACCTCGCGCGTTTTTTCTTAAGAACCTGCCTTGCGCAGTTTATCCGTACAGCAATATTTATGTTGCTGTGCCAGGCAAGATAAATCTTGCGGTACTGCGTAAGGTGAGTTAAGATTTTTGTTTTTACAACAGGATCTTGCCTGTCACCAACAGGCACAACGCACCGATCACACATACGGCAAGCATCAGCATGAACGCCAGCACAAACCGCTGGATGGAGGTCATGCCGAGAAAACGGCTTGAGCCGCTTCTGCGCGGCGCATCGAACTCTGTCCCTGCCGCAGACTGGAATTGCGCTTGTTCTTCCTCGTAAAATGACGCATCGTCACGTAGATTGTCAAACATGGGCACCTCGTTTTTGAAAAGTATATCACGCGGCGGGACGCAGGCTCACGTCCCCAAAGCGAACGGTCACGGATTTGCCATGTTCGTCCACCAGCCGCAAACTGCCATCGGACTCGAGTCCCTGCACACTGCCAGTGACGGTGGACGCGCCTCCATCCAGCGCCTGCACCTGCTCGCCACGAAAGGCAAGTTTCTCCTCCCAGGCATTGACCAACTCATCCGTGCCCATGCGCTCGCGCCATGCGATGAATGCACTCACAATATCGTGCAGGAGCTCCTCGCGGGCGGGCGGTTCTTTCCCCAACTCATCCTCGATACTCGTCGCGGGGAATTTCAGCATCTCCATCGGCGGCACAGATGTCCTGCTTACATTCACGCCGATGCCGATCACCAGCGAATCCACATCCTCACCAGACCAGACCGTCTCGATCAAAATGCCAGCCGCCTTTTTGCCATGCAGCAGAATATCGTTGGGCCACTTGATCTGCGGGACGAGTCCATGCTTGAGACAGGCATCTGCTATTGAAAGGGCAGCCAGCCCCACGGTCCGCGAGAGATGCGGGCGCAAGGGCGCGGTGGGGCGCAGGATCAAACTAAAGGCGAGGGCGCTGTCTTTTGGGGTGAACCATTTTCGGTCCAGCCTGCCGCGTCCCTGCGTCTGTTCATCCGCGATCACAAGGGAGAGGTCTTTTGCGTCGCTTGCGGCCCATGCCAGCGCTTCGTCGTTGGTGGAGCCGAGCGAAGGGAAGTAGCGCAAACCGCCGATATTTAATTTGGAAAGCGTTTTTTTAAGGGAGGATTCGTTCATTGGAATCAACAGACCTGACAGGTTTCAAACCCCGCCAGGTCTTATTCTCTATTGAACAATTTGGTACGGGTTGATATTCGACCCGCCGAGGCGTACTTCAAAATGCAAATGCGCGCCGAAGGAATTACCGGTATTGCCAGCCGCGCCGATCACAGCGCCCTGCCCAACTGAGGTGCATAAGCTAACATTGATAACGCTCAAGTGGGCATAGACCGTTACATAGCCGTTGCCATGATCGATCTGAATTACATTGCCATAGCCATAATTCCAACCGCCCTGCGCCATTGTGACAATGCCGGTTCCCGCCGCGTACACCGGGTCGCCCTCATCGGCTTGGATATCAATTCCAAGATGTCCCGGTCCATAGCCATTGCCCGAAATGACGGTTGAGCCTGCGGGCCAGCCAAAGCCGCTGGCAACCGGTCCACCGCCGCATGAATTCGTGGCGTTCGTGCCGCCTGTGCCGGTGTTGGCGCCACGCGCGGCGGTTTGCAGGTCTGCCGCCCAGTTACGCAGTTCACGCGAGCCGCCGGGGATCATCACCTGCCTGCCGGGCTCCACAGTTGGATTGGTCAGGTCAATATCATTGCCGGGGAAGGCGATAATTTCATCGGCTTCCGCATCGAACTTATCTGCAACCGTTTCAAAGGTATCGCCATCCTTCCATTCGTAATACAGCCCATCCACCGGGGGGATGGTCAATTCCATGCCGGGTTTCAGGTTATGGGGGTTATCTTCCAACTGCAAGTTGACATACAAAATCGACTCGGTCTTAACGCCGTAACTTTCCGCGATCCGCAGCATGGCATCGCCGCGCGACACGCGATAGATGACCGACTCGTAGCGCGGACGTTCGGGGATTTTCGTCTTTAATTGCAGCGCGCGGAAGATGGAGGAAAGCCCGCTTCCTTCTCCGCCGACGCTTGGTACGCTGGGTTGAAATTCCCCTCCCGCAGCCTCTTGCGTCGTCGCTGCCGGGAGCGTCACAATAACGGGCGGAAGCGTGCTTTTGTAATACAGCGTCGAACCCAAAAGACCCGCCACGAGCACGAGAGTTAACATCCAACTGACAAACGAGAAACGGTCGGTTTTTTTCTTCTCTCGCGGCGTGGTGACAGGTTCATCCACCGCCGACCTGGGTTCGCTCTCAACGGGTTTGGCGCGTTTGGAGAAGCGTGCTCGAAATTTTTCCAGTAGTTTTTTCATTCGTTTCTATACTATGTTTTGACCTGAAGGAAGTTTAGGCATCCCTGGTCAGGTTATCCAAAAACTCTAAATTATTTTTCGATTTTTCCATGCGGGTCAGGATGGCTTCAGTTGCCACGGAGGGGTCCATGCCTGCTCCCTGCGGCTGGGACGAGGTCATTTGTACGAACATGCGTCGCAGCAGCCAGACGCGCTGGAGCAGGTCGGGTCCGAGCAGCAGTTCTTCGCGGCGGGTGGAGGAGCGCTCGATATCCACAGCGGGGAAGGTGCGGCGTTCCTGCAATTTGCGCGAGAGGTGCAGTTCCATGTTGCCGGTGCCTTTGAATTCCTCGAACACCACATCGTCGAGGCGGGAGCCGGTATCCACGAGACAGGTGGCGATGATGGTCAATGAGCCGCCGTCTTCCACATTGCGTGCCGCACCGAAGAAACGCTTGGGCGGGTACAACGCGGAGGGATCCATACCGCCGGAGAGGGTGCGCCCGGACGGGTTGACGACCAGGTTATAGGCGCGGGCGAGGCGGGTGATCGAGTCCATCAGGATGACCACATGGCGTCCGATTTCCACAAGGCGTTTGGCGCGTTCCAGCGCCAGTTCCGCCGTGCGGACGTGGGCGGTCACGGGTTCATCGAAGGTCGAGGCGACCACTTCCGCATCCACAGAACGGTCCATGTCGGTTACTTCTTCAGGACGTTCGCCGATCAGGGCAATGATCAAATGTACATCGGGATATTTGGTTGAGATCGAATTGGCGATCTGCTTGAGAATGGTGGTTTTCCCCGTTTTAGGCGGCGAGACGATCAAGCCGCGCTGTCCCCTGCCGATGGGTGCGATTAAGTTAATTAAACGCGGGGCAAGTGTGGTTGCATCGGTTTCGAGGTCGAAACGTTTTTCTGGAAAAATGGGGGTGAGGTTCTCGAATAGGGGTCTTTTTGAAGCTTCATCGGGGTCAAGCCCGTTGATCGATTCCACCTTGAGCAAACCGAAGTGACGTTCGCTTTCGCGCGGCGGGCGTACCTGCCCAATGACGAGGTCGCCTGCGCGCAGGTCATACCGCCTCAACTGCGCCTGCGAAACGTACACATCCTGGTCGCTAATTCTATAGTTGGTGGCTCGTAAAAAACCGATGCCTTCGTTCAAAATTTCCAGGATACCGCCGCGCAGTTCAATGCCCTCCTTCTGCGCCTCGGCCTCGCGGATCATCATGGCGAGGGTTTCCTTCTTCAAACGATTGGCGTTTGGTATGTTGAAGGTCTTTGCCATTGCGCGCAATTTGGAAAGCGGTTCGTTCTCTAATTCAAGTATTTTCATGTTGTGTTCTCTTATGGGAAAAATGGAATAGGGATGTGAAAAAACCAGTCCCCTAGGTTGGGCTGGTGGATTTCCTTAGGAAGTTGTGGATAATGCTGGGGTTTGTGTCAAAGTTCTCTTTATTTTTTCCACGCAAGGTGGACGCCCTGTGAGCAGTTACGCGTAGATTAGTTGTCAAACATCAGGGGAAGTAATGAGATTATAGCACTTCCACGAAAGGGTTGCAAGCGGTAAAAAATCAGATTTGCTCATTCAACATACGATTTTGCAAGTCCAATAGGTGGCGATATACACCATTATGTTTCATTAGTACATTATGTGTTCCGCGCTCCACGATCTGTCCATGATCCATCACAAGGATTTCATCCACATTGTCAAGCCCGATCAATCGATGTGTGATCAGTAGTGAGGTCTTGCGTTTCATTACATTGAATAATGTATCCAAAACCAGTTTTTCCGTCAGCGGGTCGAGGTTGGCGGTGGGTTCGTCCAGGATCAAAATCGGCGCATCTTTGATGAGGGCACGCGCAATCGCCAGCCGTTGGCGTTCTCCGCCCGAGAGGCGCAGTCCCTGTTCGCCGATCAGCGTGTCGTAGCCTTTGGGCAGGCTCATGATGAAGTCATATATCTGTGCGGATTTGCAGGCCGCTTCCACTTCTTCGCGGGTGACTTTCTTGCGCGCGAACCGCAAATTCTCGTAAATGGATGTGTTGAAGAAATACGTGTTTTGTGAGACATACCCGCATCTTTCTCTGACCTGATCCTGATTCAGCGCTTTGAGCGATTCGCCGCCCAAACGGATGTCTCCGACTTCGTACTCCCAGAATCTCAACAATAGGTTGGCAATGGTGCTCTTCCCCGCTCCGCTCGGACCGACGATGGCAACAGACGTCAAAGGTCGCAGGTCGAAGGTCAGGTTGTGGAGGGTGGGGGTGGTTTGGGATGGGTAAGTGAATGATAAGTTCGCAATTCGTAATGCGTTATTCGTAATTTGCAACTCGTCACTGGTTACTGATAACTGGTCACTGATTACTGGCAACTGCTCACTGCCCACTGATAACTGCTCACTGCTCACTGGCAACTGCTCACTGCCCACTGATAACTGGTCACTGATCTCAGGCTCTGTATCCACAACCTCAAACAACCTCCTTGCCGCTTCACGCGAGGAATTCCACATTTGGGCGGCGAGGGGCAGGGGAGTAACGGCTTCAAACGAGGCGAGAGTCAGCAAGGTCAACGAGGCAAGCATGGGACCAGGGAGATTTCCGTTGATGACTTGCGGGATGGTAAAGAATAGCACCGCCCACATACCGAGTTGGGTGAGCAACGTCCCCAGCGCCGCGTGGATGCCTGTTACACGCGCCATGCGGCGTTGGGCATTGCCGTAGTCGTTTCCGTTGGCGGCAATTTGCGCGAGGCGTTCATCGGAACGTCCGTAGGCGATCAGGTCTGCCATGCCTTGAATACCGTCCACGAGGCGGGTTTGCAGGTCGGCGCGCAGGGTGATGGTCTGTTCGGCGGATTTGCGACTGGTCGTCTGCGCGAGGATGGGCAGGAGCAAGCCGAGGCTGAGATAAAAGGTCAAATAGACAGGAGCAAGCAGGGGGTAGAAAGAGGCGAGAAAAATGGCAGTGAACGTCCCAACGACGATGGCGGTCAACGGCGGCGAAACGACGCGGACGTAGAAATTTTCCAACGTCTCTACATCGCCGATGATGCGGGCAAGCAGATCGCCAGAGCGGAAGTTCATCAGGCGGGCGGGGGCGAGGGGTTCGAGTTTTTCGTAGAACCACAGGCGTAGTTTGGCGAGTAAGCGGAAAGTGACATCATGTGAAACGAGGCGTTCGAGGTAGCGGAAGATGGCGCGGGTGATGCCGAAGAAGCGCGTGCCAACGGTGGAGACGCCGAGATCCACGACGGAGGTGGCGACGGCGGCGGTGGAGATCAGCCAGGCGGATGTGCCCATGAGCGCCACGCTCGCGCCTATGGTGATGGAACTCATCAGGACGGAGAGGGCGACGCGATGCCAGTTGCCTTTTAGAAATTGGAGGAGGCGGGGGAGGATGGGGGGGTGGTTATTAGAGATTGGAGATTGATTAGCGGTTGAAAGTGGGAAGTGGGAAGTGGGAAGTGGTTGGTTCGGTTCTGAGGTTGAAGGTCGAAGGTTGTCAACTTGTAACTTGTCACTTGTAACTTGTAACTCGTACGTTCTAACCATACTCGCATACATGCCGTTTTTCGCAATCAGTTCGCGGTGTGTGCCTCCTTCGATGATTCTTCCTTCATCAAGGACGATGATGTTATCGGCTTGGAAGATGGTGTTGAGGCGGTGGGCGATGGTGATGGTGGTGCGTCCTTGCATCAACTCGCGGGTTGATTCTTCAAGCAGGGACTCGGTCTCAGGGTCGAGGCTGGAGGTGGGTTCGTCGAGGATCAGAATCGGCGCATCTTTGAGGAAGGCGCGGGTAAGGGCGAGGCGTTGGGCTTGTCCGCTGGAGAGGCGGGCGCCGCTTTCGCCGACGATGGTTTCGTATTTCTCAGGCAGTGATTCGATGAAGTCATGCAGTCGTGCGGCTTTGGCGGCGTTGACGACTTCTTCGTGGGTCGCGTCCGCTTTGCCGAGGCGGATGTTTTCGGCGATGGTGGTGTGGAAGAGGTGTGGGCGTTGGGGAACCCAAGAAATTAGGGATTGGGAATTAGGAATTAGGGAAGACGTGATGCGTGATGCGTGAAACGTGAGATTTCCCTCGGTTGGTTGAATAAAGCCGAGGAGGAGTTGGACGAGGGTGGATTTGCCTGCGCCGGTTTTGCCGACAAGGGCGATGTGTTGACCTTTGTCAATTTTCAGGTTTATGTTTTGCAGGGCAGGTGTGGTTTCGTTAGGGTAGGTGAATGAGAGATTCGTGATGCGTATTGCGTGATGCGTAACCGACAACTGCTCACTGTTCACTGATAACTGTTCACTGACAACTGGGGTATCGAGAATCTCGTAAATCCGCTTTGCCGCCGTTGTACCATTCATCCCTGCATGGAATCTGGCACCGAGGGCGCGCAGGGGCATGTAGAACTCGGGGGCGAGGACAAGCAGGAAGAGCGCGGGTTGGAATTCCATGTTGCGATAGAGCAGGCGGAAGCCGATCTCGACGGCGACGAGGGCGGTGCTGATGGTGGCGAGCATTTCCAGCGCGAGCGCGGATAAAAACGTGATGCGTAACACGCTCAGGGTTGTGTCGCGGTATTGTTCGGAGACTTTGGCGATGTTCTTCGCCTGTCCTTTCGATTGACCGAAGAGTTTGAGCGTGGTCAGCCCTTGCAGGCTGTCGAGGAAGTGGGCGCTGAGCAGGCGCAGGGTTTCATACTGGCGTTTGGTGACCACTTCCGCGCCTTTGCCGATGATAATCATGAAGAAGGGAATCAGCGGGGCGGTGATGAGGAAGACCAAACCAGTTAATAGATCAATGGGGAAGACGAAAAATAAAATCGAAATCGGGACAAGTGCGGTGATGACCAGTTGCGGCAGGTATTGGCTGAAATACGCGTCCAGCGCCTCGATGCCTTCGACGGCGGCGGTGGTCAGTTCCCCGGTGCGTTGTCCACGTGAGTAGGCGGGGCCGAGTTTGAGGATGTGAGCGAAGAGCCGCTCACGTAAATCCGTTTTGATTTTGACGGCAACGGCGTTGGCGGCGACTTCGTTGACCCATGTTAGAAATGTCCGCCCGCTGATGGCGATGAGCATTAGCATGAGCGGAGTTGCGACTTGTTCGAGGGATTGTTTCTGTAAAAAGATTCCATCCACAACACTGCTGAGGTTCCACGCCTGCCAAATGGTAAGCAAACCTGCCAGAAAACCGGAAGCAATTGTCAGGGTGAGAGAGAAGCGGGAGTCGCGGGTGAGGGAGAGGAGTCGTCGGTGCATGGGGTGTTAAGTCTAAGGTCTAAGGTCGAAAGTCGAAAGCCGAAAGTCAAAGGTTACAGGTTAAAAAGTTGGAAGGTTGAGAGTATACCCCGTCAACCTTCCAACTTTCAACTTGTTACTTATAACTCGTACCTGATCTAGTAAACGAGGCTTTTCTTGTCGGCGCTGATGCGCTTGCGGAACATCCAATACGTCCAGCCCTGGTAGACGAGCACGATGGGAACGAAAATCAGCGCGACGATGGACATGACGGTTAACGTGTATTGCGAGGACGAGGCGTTGTAGATGGTCAGCGACCAGGCGGGGTTGAGCGTCGAGAGCATCACGTTGGGGAAGGTCATGCTGAAGAAGGTCACCTGGGTCAACACGATGTTGAGCGCCACCATGATGAATGCCCAGCCTTCACGCTTCTGGTTGATGAAGTAGCCTGCCACGAGCAAGGTCGTGAGAGCCGCGATGGGAATGATGCCCGGGTTGACATAACCGCGATTCCAGAAGCCTGCGATGTAGGTGAAGACACCCAGCACAAAATACAACACAGAGGCGGCGATCCACAATTTTTTCGCGAAGCCGTTCACGCGTTCGCGCAGTTCGCCTTCGAGTTTCAAGCCGAGGAAGTTCGCGCCGTGCAGCAGGAAGATGGCAACTGTCGTCACGCCGCCGAGCAAGCCGTAGGGATTGAGCAGGGTGAAGAGATTGCCCGTGAACATCATATTCTCGTCAATCGGCACGCCGCGCGCGAGGTTGGCAAATGCCGCGCCGAGCAGCAGGGCAGAGAGGAAGGAACCGATGGCGATCATCCAGTCGAAGGTGTGTCGCCATTTCGGGCTGGCATCTTTTGAGCGGTATTCAAAGGAAATGCCGCGGATGATCAAACCGACCAACAGCAGAAAGAGCGCGAGATAAAAGCCGCTGAACATGGTGGCATACCAGTGGGGGAAGGCTGCGAACATCGCGCCGCCGGCGGTCAACAGCCAGACTTCGTTGCCGTCCCAGGTGGGTCCGATGGCATTGATGATGGCGCGGCGTTCTACATCCTTTTTGCCGAGGAAAGGCAGCAGCATGCCCACCCCGAAGTCGAAACCTTCGAGGAAGAAGAATCCGATCCACAAAACTGCGATCAAAATGAACCAGAGAATTTGAAGAAATTCGTAAGACATGGTTATCTCCTAGTCATCCGCGCCGACGAGGGCGGGGGCAACATCCACAGACTCATGCATGGCGGCGTCGGGTCCGGCGATGGCATATTTTTTCATCAGGTAGAACATCGCGCCAGCTAGTGAGCCGTACACAACGGTATAGCCGATCAGTGAAATAAGCAGGTCAACGGTGGTCAGGTTCGGCGATACCGCATCTTCCACCTTGAGCAAGCCCTGCACGATCCACGGCTGACGTCCCATTTCGGTCAGGATCCAGCCGCTGGCATTGGCAATGTACGGCAGGGTAATCACCCACGGCACGTACTTCATCCACTTGGCGTTGGTATAGTCCTTGCGGGTGGACCACAGGAACCACGCCGAGAGCGCGATCATCAGGAGTCCGATTGTCATCATGAAGCGGAAGGTCCAGTACGTGACAACCATCAGCGGGACGTAATCGCCGGGACCATACAG
Organism: Anaerolineales bacterium; assembly: GCA_030680155.1. Classification (GTDB taxonomy): domain Bacteria; phylum Chloroflexota; class Anaerolineae; order Anaerolineales; family Villigracilaceae; genus Villigracilis. Next base: position 1,334 of record JAUXWL010000665.1, on the reverse strand, counting down.
CGCTTCATACTCAGCCTGAAGCTGGTTCACACCTTTGACTTCGCACTCGAAGTTGTTACAGGCGAGGAAGCTTAATACACCGGGGATGCCGATCTGACTCGTGCGGAACGACCATACTTCCTGCTTGCCGGTCAGGTCACCAATCGTGATGATGGAAAAATCCGCAGGAGCGGAGGTTTCCCAGTGCGCTTCAATGGCAGAGAATTTCATCGGCTGCTCGCTGAACATGAACTGTCCCTGCTCGTGACCGCCGAGGAAGACCAGCACACTGGCGATAATGCCGACCAACGCGCCCATCTGGAAGGAGGGCTTGAACACTTCAAGATTCTGTTTGCGGATGATGTGATAGGCGCTCACGCCGATGATTAGGAAGGAGGCAGTCGCCAGCCCGGCGGTGATGGTGTGCCAGAAGAACACCCAGCCTTTGGGGTTGGTGATGAGGGCGAAGAAATCCACCAATTCAGCGCGCCCGTTGGCTTCGTTGATGATGTAGCCGACCGGGTGCTGCATCCAGCCATTGGCGAGCAAAATCCACAACGCGGAAATATTCGAACCGATGGCCGCCAGCCAGATGGAAGCGAGATGCACTTTTTCCGACACCCTACCCTCGCCGAATATCCAGATGCCGAGGAAGGTGCTTTCGAGGAAGAACGCCATCAGCGCTTCCACCGCAAGGGGAGCGCCGAAGATGTCGCCGACGTAGCGGGAATATTCAGACCAGTTCATGCCGAACTGGAATTCCTGCACGATACCTGTCACCACGCCAATGGCGAAGTTGATCAGGAACAGTTTGCCCCAGAACTTGCTCATCTTGCGGAAGTTCTCATCGCGGGTCTGGTAGTAGCGGGTTTGCATGTACGCCACGAACCAACCCAACCCGAGGGTGAGCGGGACAAAGAGGAAGTGATAGACAGTGGTCAGACCGAACTGCCATCTTGAGAGAGTGATTGGATCCATGAATTATCCTCCGAGAAATAATCGCCAAACTTTATCCAATTTGGAAGAGAAACCTTGACTAAATTGGTAAACGATTACTGATATTGTAAATATTGAGGATAAGACTGTGATGTGAATATTGTCACAAATAAATATGATTAAAGTAACACAAATAATTTACGCTATGTAAATTATTTGTGTTACTTGGGGAGGGAAATACTCCCTCCTTTTATCTCCGGAGTGCAGACTTCAGTCTGCATCTGTAAGAGAGCGTTTCTTAAGTCAGACCCTAAAGGTTTTCGCCGCAAAACAGAACCATCATTTGCAAAAAAGCGCCCACAAAACGGCGTTTTCGTAACCGTGGGAAACCTTTAGGGTCTTTGCCTACGAGTTAAGAA
>JAUXWL010000663.1 GCA_030680155.1 Anaerolineales bacterium | reverse complement strand
CTGGGCAACAACGGGCCGATCCAGCCCAACGGCTCGACCAAGGCCGCGCAGTTCATCCAGTTGTGCGACCAGAGCGGCACACCGCTGGTCTTCTTGCAGAACACCACCGGCTACATGGTCGGCTCGGTGGCCGAGCGCAGCGGGGCCATCAAGCACGGCTCAAAGATGATCCAGGCGGTGGCCAACGCTCGGGTGCCAAAGTTCACCGTCGTGCTGGGCGGCTCGTTTGGCGCAGGCAACTACGGCATGTGTGGACGCGGTTTTGATCCGCGTTTCATCTTCTCCTGGCCCACCGCACGCACAGCGGTGATGGGTGGCGCGCAGGCCGCCAAGGTGATGGACATCGTGAACCGGGCCAAGATCGAGCGCAGCGGTTTGGCGGCCAACGAAGACGCGCTCAAGGCGATGTCCGACGGGCTGCGTCAGCGCCTGGACAAGGAATCCTCGGTGCTGTTCGGCACCGCCCGGCTGTGGGACGACGGCATCATCGATCCGCGCGACACGCGTCGCCTGCTGGGCTTGTGCCTGTCGCTGGCGGCCGAGGCGCAGGCGCGCAGCCTGCACCCCAACACCTTTGGCGTGGCACGCATGTAACGGGGTCGGCCATGTTACAGCCACCACTTCTCACGTCATTGCGAGCGCAGCGTGGCAATCCATCGTCGCGCGCCGCGGGCATGGATTGCCGCGCTGCGCTCGCAATGACGATTGTGCTTTGACTCACGACACGACCTCCACGAAAGACCCCCATGAAATTCACCCCTGAACACGAACAGATCGCCGACACCGTGCGCAAGTTTGTTGCCAACGAGATCAATCCGCACCTGCCCGGGTGGGAGGCGGCGGGCCAGTTCCCCGCGCACCAGGTCTTCAAGAAGATGGGCGACCTGGGTCTGCTGGGCATCAAGTACCCCACCGAATACGGCGGCATGGGTCTGGACTTCAGTTACTCAATGGTGATGGCCGAGGCGCTGGGTGAGTGCAATGCCGGTGGTGTGCCGATGGCGATTGGCGTGCAAACCGACATGTGCACCCCAGCCCTGGCGCGCTTTGGCTCTGACGAGTTGCGCCGCGAGTTTCTGGCACCCAGCATCGCCGGCGACATGGTCGGCTGCATTGGCGTCAGCGAAACCGGTGGCGGCTCCGACGTGGCCGCACTCAAGACCACCGCGCGCAAGGATGGCGACGACTACCTCATCAACGGCTCCAAGATGTGGATCACCAACGGCATGCAGGCCGACTGGTGTTGCCTGCTGGCCAATACGTCAGAGGGTTCACCACACAAGAACAAGTCGCTGATCATCGTGCGGCTGGACAGCTCGGGTGTCACGCGCCAGAAGATCGACAAGATCGGCATGCATTCCAGTGACACGGCGCAATTGTTTTTTGACAACGTGCGCGTGCCGCGGCGCAACCTGATCGGGCAGGAGGGCATGGGCTTCATGTTCCAGATGTTGCAGTTTCAGGAAGAGCGGCTGTACGGTGCGGCCGGATGCCTGCGTTCGCTCGATCGCCTGATAGACCAAACCATTGATTACACCCGTCAGCGCCAGACCTTTGGCAAGCCGATCCTGCACAACCAGGTGGTGCACTTTCGTTTGGCCGAGCTGCGCACCGAGGTGGAAGCCCTGCGGGCGCTGACCTACCGTGCGGTGGAGTCCTACATCTCCGGCAAGGACGTCACCAAGCTTGCTTCCATGGCCAAGCTCAAGGCTGGGCGACTCAGCCGCGAAGTAGCCGACAGTTGCTTGCAATACTGGGGTGGCATGGGTTTCACGGCCGACAATCCCATTTCGCAGGCCTACCGCGACACGCGGCTGATCTCGATTGGCGGCGGCGCAGACGAGATCATGCTGGGCATCATCTGCAAGTACGAAGGCACCTTGCCGGGCAAGGCTTGAGCGGCACGCACGCGATGACTGACACGATTCCCAACACGGGTGGGCCGATGGCGGTTTGCGAGACCCTGGTGATCCGGCTCGACGGCGCCGTGCTGCACGTCACCCTGAACCGCCCCGAGAGCCGCAACGCCATGTCGCTGCGCATGGTGCAGGAGCTGCAAGCGGTGCTGCGGCAAGCGGAGCAGGGCGGCGCGGTGCGGGTGCTGGTGCTGCGCGGCGCCGGAGGTCACTTCTGTGCCGGCGGCGACCTTAAGGACATGGCGGCCGCGCGCATGCGTTCGATGCCGGCCCCGGCTGAGTCGGGTGAGGGCGCGCCGAGCGCCGACCCGGTGGCCGAGGTCAATGCACGGTTTGGTGAACTGTGCGTGGCTTATGCCAACACGCCGCTGGCTCTGGTAGCGGTGGCGGAGGGTACCGTGATGGGCGGCGGCTTTGGCCTGGCCTGCGTGGCCGATGTGGCGCTGGCCTCCAGCACCGCGGTGTTCCGCCTGCCCGAGACCGGGCTGGGCGTGGTGCCAGCCCAGATTGCGCCCTTTCTGGTGGAGCGTTTGGGCTACTCACAGGCCAAGCGCCTGGCCGTGACCGGGGGACGCATCGGTGCCGAAGAGGCGCTGCGCATCGGCCTGGTGCATGCGGTGCATCAGACCGAGCAGATCGACGCCGCGCTCGCCTCGGTGTTGGCCGACATCCTGGGCTGTGCGCCGGGCGCGCTGGCCGCCACCAAGGCCTTGATTGCCAAGGCGCGATGGACCCCCGCGGCGGAATTGGTGGTCCACGCTGGCGCTGTGTTCTCGCGCGCCGTGCAAAGCGGCGAGGGGGTCGAAGGTACCTCAGCCTTCCTTCAAAAGCGCAAACCAAAATGGGCCACGCCATGACTTTTTCGAAGATCCTGATTGCGAACAGAGGCGAAATCGCTTGCCGGGTCATCCGCACGGCCCGTGCACTGGGTTATCGCACGGTGGCGGTCTTCAGCGACGCTGACTGCCTGGCACCGCATGTGCAGCAGGCCGATGAAGCCGTGCACATCGGCGGCTCGGCCGCCGCCGACTCTTACCTGCGCATCGACGCCCTGCTGGAGGCGGCGCGCAAGACGGGCGCGGATGCGGTCCATCCCGGCTATGGTTTCCTCAGCGAGAACGCCGGTTTTGCGCAAGCCTGCCTGGACGCCGGCCTGGTCTTCATTGGTCCACCGCCGTCGGCGATTACCGCCATGGGTGACAAGGCTCTGGCCAAGCGGCGCATGCTGGCGGTGAACGTGCCTTGCGCACCCGGCTACCTTGGTGAAGAGCAGGACGATGCCCGCCTGCAGGAGGAGGCGCTCAAGCTGGGCTTCCCGCTGCTGGTCAAGGCCGTGGCAGGCGGCGGGGGACGCGGCATGCGCCTGGTGCGCCAGGCCAGTGAACTGGACCAAGCGATCCGCGGCGCAAGGCGCGAGGCGCTAAGCGCTTTTGGCGACGGCACGCTGATGCTGGAGCGACTGATCGACCACGGGCGCCACATCGAGATCCAGGTCTTCGCCGATGCCCATGGCAACGCGGTGTACCTCGGTGAGCGCGATTGCACGGCGCAGCGGCGCCGGCAAAAGGTCATCGAGGAAGCGCCCTCGGCGGTGGTCAGCCCGGCCATGCGCGAGGCAATGGGCCGCGACGCCGTGGCCGCCGCGCTGGCGGTGGGTTACCAGGGCGCGGGCACGGTGGAATTCATCGTGGACGCCGAGCTGAAGCATTACTTTTTGGAGATGAACACCCGCCTGCAAGTCGAGCATCCAGTGACCGAGCTGGTGACCGGCTTCGATCTGGTCGAGTGGCAGTTGCGCGTGGCCGCCGGGCAGGCGCTGCCGGCGCGCCAGGACGAGATTGAACTCAAGGGTCACGCCATCGAGGCGCGCCTGTATGTCGAGGACCCGTATGCCGGCTTCGCACCGCAAACCGGCACGGTGCTGCACTGGCAACCCGCGGCGGCCCTGCACGCGGGCGTGCGTATTGACGATGGCATTGTTGAGGGCAGCGTGATCTCGCCATATTACGACCCGATGGTGGCCAAGATCATCGTGCATGGGCGTGATCGCGATGACGCCATCCGGCGCTTGCGCGCGGCGCTGCAAAACGCGCCCTTGCTGGGGCTGCGCAACAACGGCCGCTTTCTGGCCGATCTGGTGGACCATCCGGCGTTTCGCACGGCGACCATGACCACGACGCTGATTGACCAATGGCTGGAGCAGGGAGAGGCGCTGTTGCAACGCCCGCTGGCCAACGATGTTCACTGGTGCCTGGCAGCGGCGGCATTCGCGATGCATCAGGGCGCCGGCTGGCGCGCCGACAGTGTGGCCGCATTCGGACTGCCGCTGCGGTGTGACGAGGTGCAGCACTTGTTGCGCGTGCAAGCGGATCGGCACGGCTCGGTGCAGGTGACCTTGGGCAGCGCGGTGCATCGGGTTCGTATTCTTGGCCATGAGGCGGCCTGGCTGCGCTTCGAGATGGACGGGGTCATTCGCAGCGCCGTGGCGGTGCACCACCAGCATGCACTGCACCTGGCATTGGATGGCGCGTCCTTTGTGTTCAATGAGGTGTCGGCGTTCCCGGACAGCAATGCGGCGCAGGACGCGACCCGTGCCCTGTCGCCGGTGGCGGGCAAAGTGACGCAGATTCAGGTGGCGGTGGGCGATGTGGTCGAAGAAGGCCAAGCGTTGGTTTGCGTGGAAGCCATGAAGATGGAAATGTGGCTGAGTGCGCAGGCGACCGGCACCGTACACGCGCTGCACACGGCGGTGGGGGAGCAGGTCGAATCGGGCGCACTGCTGGTGGAACTCAATCTCACCTAATCAGTTGGGGACAGAGCTTGCCCGCTGCGCGGCTGCGGTCTGTCCCACAAAGTTTCAGTATCAGTTGGGGACAGAGCTGGCTCGTTTCGTGCAGTTGCGGTCTGTCCCGCAAGGTTTCAGTAAAGGAAACATGATGGACAAGGCTATTCTCACCTGCGCGCTGACGGGCGTGCTGACCAACCCCAAGCAGTATCCGGTGCCGGTGACGCCGGCCCAGATGGCCACGCAAGCGCGTGAGGCCTTCAACGCCGGCGCCTCGATCATGCACGTGCACGTGCGTATGCAAGAGGATGGCATGGGGCACATGCCCTCATGGGACCCGGATGTCGCCGAAGCCGTGGTGAACGCGATCCGTGAGGCCTGCCCCGGCGTCATCATCAATCTCACCACTGGCGTGGTGGGCAAGGATATATCAGGCCCCTTGGCCTGCATTCGCCGCGTTAGGCCGGAGATCGCCGCCTGCAATGCGGGCAGCTTGAACTACCTCAAGATCAGGGACGATGGCCAATGGGCCTGGCCGCCAATGGTGTTCGATAACCCGGTGTCCAAGGTGCAGCAGTTTCTGGACGTGATGGGTGAGTGCAACGTGCACCCCGAGTTCGAGTGCTTCGATGTCGGCATCGTGCGCTGCGTGGGCATGTACCTCAGGTCGGGCATGCTCAAGCCCGAGCTGGGCCGGGCCGAATACAACCTGGTGATGGGAGTGGCCTCCGGCATGCCGTGTGACGCCGATCTGCTGGCGCTGCTGCAGCGCTGGATGGCGAGCGGCAGCGTTTGGCAAAGCACCTTGATCGGTCGCGCAGAGATCTGGCCAGTGCACCAGGCCACGGCGGACTTGGGCGGCATGTTGCGCACCGGGCTGGAAGACACTTTCTACCTGCCCAATGGTGAACGGGCTGCGGGCAACGGGGTGCTGATCGAGGCGCTGGCGAAGTGCGCCGAGCGTGCCGGTCGTCCGGTGGCTAGCCCGGCGGAAGCACGCACCCTGCTGGGCTTGCGCAACTGATTGCCACGCCGCCGCGATGTTGCCCGTTTCGCCACGAGACTGCGGAACTTGGTGCTATAATTTGACGCTTAGCGGCTGTAGCTCAGTTGGATAGAGTACTTGGCTACGAACCAAGGGGTCGTGGGTTCAATTCCTGCCAGCCGCACCATAACAATATCGTTATAGAACAACAGCTTAGAGATTAAAAGTCTCTAGGCTGTTTTTCTTTGCGCGTTTGATTTATGCACTTGTGTCCGATCGGTGTCCGAAAGTGATGTGTTTTCCGCTGGCTGGCATTGAGTGATGCTGGACAATTAATCTTTTGAAAGATTCGGACACATGCCTGACGACAAAATCCTCCCCCCGCAAGTGGCTGCACCTGGACTTGAAGTGGTCACATCAAACGCTGCACCGAAGAAGCCGAAAACCAAAGTTTCTTTAGAGTCCGACATTACAACGCCGCGTTGGAGCCATTGGTATCAGCGAAAGCTGGCTAGGCCCTGGCAGGCAACGCTCCTTGGCATGAACATCGAGCCATCCAAATCAGCCCGTAGTGCCCTTCAATCGCTTGACCCGGATCGCTTCCGTGTTTACGAGGACAGGATGGACATTGTTAGCACCCTAATAGGTTATGAAATTCACTACCTCAAAGATCACTTGAGAGAAGGCGAGGGAGCTACCAGGAAATACCTGGAACTCGTCGAATACTGCGAATACGCCACTAAATTGGGATGGCACGGGCTGGAGGAAATGAGATCGGGATTGAAGATTGACGATGCTCCGCCCGTACTTAATCCAAGTCAGCGAAAAGTAAACAATCAACTGAAGATGTTGGACATTGTTTTTCAGAACTGCGTAGGAGATTATTTGAACCCCAAGAACGAGCGTAGCGCCGCTGCGGTCCTCAGATGGTTCAAAGAAAAAGAAGCCGAGTGTCCGATTGATGAAGGAGCACTTAGCATGTGGCTCAATCAAATGATTGATCTGGAAAAGAAGGTCAAGAAAAGGCAAGTTGATAAGACATAGCCTGAACGGGTTGTCAACCGTAATTGAGCCCAAGAACACCGCAATTGCGGTGTTTTTTTATGTCCGCACGATTTCAAATTCATCCATCGCGATATAGATGGATGCAAGCAGGGACGCCTGGCATCCATCGCAAATCCTAAGCAGGTTCAGATGGAGGCCGAAATGGCAGAAATTATTCAAGAAGCGAGTTACCGCAAACAAGAGGCGCTACTACGCAAGCGGGAAGTTCTCAAACTCACAGGACTGTCGAACAGTTCGCTATACAACTACATCAAGGCTGGCGTACTGAAACCCGGCGTGCCTATAGGAACGCGCATGAAAGGCTGGCCGGCTAGCGAGATTGAGGCATACATCCAGTCATGCATAGCTTCTCGCGACCGGAAGATGAAAGGTTCGGTATGAAAAGCTGCATTTTTTTACTGACACGACCATTCGATCGTTTTGCGGGATCTTCGTATCGGCTGCGCTGCGCCCTTACCCGAAAAGAGAAAAAAACACAGGTGGAGCGAGTGGAGCGTATTTCTCTAAATTTTTCTAAAAGAAAAAGAGATGCTGGGAACCAGCCGAACTCGGTTTTTCTTCCACTCGCTCCACCTACATTTTTGACTTTTATTAGGCCCGTCGCATCTGCCACCACGCCTACGAAAAATTGAAAGCAATCTATGACAAACAACAGCAAGAATGAACATTCGCCCCTCAAGCCAGATACCAAAGCTATGGGTCAATTTATAGAACAACTGCATGGCAAAGGTAAGTCTATTTGGTTTCAGACGTATCCAGGTAAGTACAACGTGCCAAGAAGTACGCCAATTAAAAGTTTTAAAGCCAAACTCACCCCGAAGCTTCTAGCCGAACTGGAAGCCGCAAATAGGGGCGGTTCGAACGTGTCTATAGCAGTCAACAATATCGAAGGAGACAAGCGTAGTAACAGTAATGTGCGATCCATCAATGCGGCTTTTATTGACAGCGACGACGGAAATCTGGACCTGCAAACCTTGCTGTCCCTACGTTTAGCGCCTCAATATGTAATTGAGTCATCACCCACGCGCCTTCACGCGTACTGGCTGCTAAGTGACTGCGACGTAAAGCTGTTCAAACCACTGCAGATAGCTTTGGCAAATCGCTTCAAAACCGACCCCAGCATCTGCGACCTCGCGCGTGTGATGCGATTACCCGGCAGCATCAATTTGAACCACCGCACTCCGTTTTTGACCCATGTGATTCATACGTCTAACCGTCGGCCTACAACTGTTGCCCAGTTGGTCAAGCAACTCAAATTGCGAGTGCCCGACCTAGAGAGTACGACAGCAATCCAAGTTCCTGCCATTTTGGGAGTCAGCAACGAAAAGCAAGTGAGTAAAAGAGAGTTGCAAAAAGTCCGCCATGCGCTTTCCGCACTAAGTGCTGATGACAGATTGCAATGGCGTCGAGCAGGGATGGCAATCCATAGCGCGATGCCAGGGTCCGACGGATACGACGAATGGACTTCCTGGTCAAAAGGCAGCAGCAAGTTTGATGACGCGGATCAACGTGGAACGTGGAGTAGCTTCAAATCAAACGGTGGCATCACACTCCAGTCTCTCTATTGGTTAGCAGCCCATGCCGAAAGAGGGGGAGGGGGATTAGATGATATGGAGGCTGCTACGCTGTACGCAAGGACTTTCAAATGGAAGTTGCGATATGACCCACAGATGGGTAATTGGTACGTTTTCGATGGCCTAGTTTGGCATTCAGACAAGCAGGCACACATACGTGCGGCGCGTCGACTGGTTGCCGATCTAAGTGAGGGAGAGGGTAAGAAAGACCCAGCAATAAAACGATACCGCAGCACAGCAGGGATGAAAGCCATTGTCAGTCAGGCTGAGTACGAAACAAGACTCCACATCAGCGAACTCGATTTCGACAACAACATTCACGATCTGGCGGTCAAGAATGGTGTTGTCGATCTCCGTACGAGCGCATTGCGAATGGCGACCCCTAAAGACTATTTACGCCGCTGTGCAAGTGTTGAGTACGACATAAATGCTAAATGTCCGCAGTGGCGCAAGTTTCTTCGACAGATCACTTGTGGTGACAAGGAATTGGCGGCATTCCTCCGCCGCGCCGTAGGCTACATACTGTACGGACATACCAAGGCGCAAGCGTTCTTCGTTCTGGAAGGTACTGGTGAGAACGGCAAAGGAGTTTTCATGAGGACTTTGGTCAAATTGCTTGGCGCGTACGCAAAAGAGCTTGCCCCAAATTTGATTACATCCGCCTATGCTGGTAGCGCGAACGATTCGACCCCAGCGTTAATGGCACTCAAAGGCATTCGACTAGGGATTGTGACGGAGCTACCAAATTCGAGGGGCTTTGACACCGCTTTTGTGAAGCAGTTTTCCGGTGGGGATTCGATCACTGCTCGCGCCAACTACGGCGACCAGATTACGTTCAAACCGGAGGGAAAACTTGTCATCTCAACCAACGACATGCCGGAAATTGCCGTTACTGACAAAGCAATGTGGCGACGTATATTTCCCATACCGTTTAAAGCCACATTTTCTGGCGTAAACCGTGATGACGACCTTGAGGAAAAGCTATTGGCTGAGTTGCCTGGCATTCTGAACTGGGCCCTAGCAGGGGCGCGCCGGTATCATAAGGACGGCCATTTGGTTTCGTGTGATGCGGTTGAGGAACACAAACGCGTGATGCGCAAGGAGGCCGATACGTTCAGTGGATGGATTATTGATTGCTGCGTCGTAAACAGTGGCGGCAGGCTGCAAGCTAGCAAAGGCTATGACAGTTATTTTCAATATGCCAAGCCCGGTGGCCGGAATCCTCTCACTCGAAAGGCATTTCGCGAACGAATGGAAAAGAGCGGCTACCACCGTCGCTCAACAAATAAATGCAACGTATATCTCGGGCTGGATTTGCGACCTTAACCGAACTGAAGCACTCACGTGCTTTTTGTCCGCATATTTGCCAAAACTTCAACAGAAAATGCGGGCCTTTTTCGATGCGCCATAGCGTGGCAATTGGGGCATAGTGGTATCAAATCCCGAATAGGGTCAACTTTGTATGCACCCGTTGATTGCGCGATATCAACTCGGTGATGTACGTGAATGAATGCTCGCCCTTCAATCCCAAACTCCTCTTCGAAATTAAACGAGCACACCCTGCATGAGTAGCCGTAATGATCGAGACATTTCGCACGAGCGTCAGGATTCCGCTCTATTGCAGTGGATCGAACCTCGTATCGCCCCCCTTCTATGTAGACGGTTTCTAATGCCTGGGGAGTGTTGCTGCACTGGGCAAATGTCCACCGTTGATTTTGCCCCTGCGCATACGATCCACCGCAGTCTTGCCATACCTCGTTAGCACCGAGGTTGGTTAGTTGTGCTGCCCGCTGATGACAGTAACCTTCAACAGACTCACTGTCATCGGTGAAGAAGTAATCACCAATGACCTCAAAGACTTTTTTACGTGCACCAGATGCACTAAGGATGACAAGGTCCCCGATGGAAACTCTTTTGTAGAAGTTCCACAGGCTCGGGCCCCCAAGATGAGAGTTACTCAGGCTTGGATGAGCCTGCCTGATCATGTGCGTGATGTCGGTTTGCGATTCGGGCTTGGCAAGGGCCAAATCGCCCACTTCTGACCAGCCGATTGCAACGACACCCTTCTCAATCGAGATACGCATCGCCTTCTCTGAATCCTCATGGTGTGCAACAAGTCGCCAAATGTTCATTTCTTTCAACCTCGGAATTAACGAAAAAAGGTAGTCGGTGCCAGTTGGCCTAATCAGCAGGCCGAAACAAGTCGCGTCGTTTGGGAGTGTCAAGCATTCAGATAAACGTAAACGCTAGCTCGCGAAATTCCCAGCGTTTTGGCAATTTCAACTTTTGACACGCCTTCAGCAACCATTTGCTGCAGTTTCGCGACCGCCGTTTCGTCCAGGGCTGGCTTTCTGCCCTTGTATAGCTTCTTGCTCTTCGCAATCGCTATTCCCTCGCGCTGCCTTTCCTTAATCAGTGCCCGCTCAAATTGACTGACTGCACCGAGCAACTGCAGCATCAATGTGGAGTAGGCCGTTTTGTGGGCGTCTGCTCCTGTCGCCGGGGGCTCGAAAGTCAAGTTTTCCTTGGTGAAGGTAACGCTGATCCCCTTGCCAGTCATCAACTCCACCACTTCTTGCAAATCACGCAGTGAGCGCGAAAGCCTATCCATGCTATGCACATAGATATGGTCGCCCTCGCGCACAAACTCGAACATTGCTTGAAGCTGGGGCCGATTGGTGTCTTTGCCGCTGGCCTTATCGGTAAACGTTTTATCCAGGACCACGCCATCAAGTTGGCGTGCATCGTTCTGATCGGCACTGCTGACGCGAACATAGCCAATACGCTTGCCGCTGCCGGTGTACTTGGTCGCTGCCATTTAAGACTCCGCATTCAAATAGTTAATGTCTATTTGAATTCTAAGAGTCATTATGGATTATGTCAATAAATTGGTATTTGGACTCTAATTAGACACTGTTGGAGCACGCCAAAACCGTCTGTCTAGCGTGTACTCCAGCTGGAGACATGATTTCGGGACGGTGGCGGCAATTGCCGTTCGACAAAGCCGCTCCAAAGCCGCCAAGACCAAGCTGACAGCATAAATTGACAGCAGCTGCATCGGTCGTACTTCTGGCCTGGTAGGTCCAGCTGGTCGACGTAGTCTGTTCCAAAGAACATCACTACATTTGCTCAACAACCGAACCAGCAGCAGACGAATACTTGTGTTTTTTTTCACACATTAAGCGTGATTTCTTAACACCGTGGAGTCGATTTACTGAGGATGTTGTTGCCCGGAGTATTCCGAGCCAGCATCTGCGAGCACGGAATCGGTCACAATGTTTTAGCGCACACGAGTGGGCGATGCTAATAACAAGTAAATAATCGGGGGCCGATAGTGCGCAATCAAAAAGTTCGTAGTTCGCGGATTTGTATCGCGATGACATTGCTGGGGGCTGGCTTGTGAGGTACAGCCCCCATCAACTGGCCTTTTTCGCGCACCAACTCACACGCCGCGCTGCGTCCAGTTCAATGGAAGCGATGGCGGGTGCATTGCTGGACGCTCAGGTAGATTTGAATCCGCATCAAATTGACGCAGCAATGTTCGCCACCAGCAACCCGCTGTCGAAGGGCGTGATTCTTGCAGACGAAGTTGGCTTGGGCAAAACAATCGAAGCCGGCTTACTGATTGCCCAGCGTTGGGCCGAACGCAAACGCCGAATTTTGATCATTACCCCGGCTAACTTGCGTAAGCAATGGCATCAAGAGCTGGCAGATAAATTTGGCCTTCCTGCCACGATTATTGAAGCCAAGTCCTTTCGGCAAGCCGTGAAGGATGGCGCGATAAACCCGTTCAATCAGCCAGGGATCATCATTTGTTCGTACCAGTTTGCGGCTCGGCGATCTGGTGAAGTAAAAGCAGTGGCATGGGACTTGGTTGTGATCGACGAAGCGCACCGCTTGCGCAACGTTTACAAACCCGAGAATAAGACCGCTCGCGCACTGCAAGAAGCTCTTTCACACCCACAAAAGGTGCTTCTAACGGCAACGCCCTTGCAAAATTCCCTGCTTGAGCTTTACGGCTTGGTGAGTTTTATTGACGAACGTGTTTTCGGCGACCTGGACAGCTTCAAAAGCCAGTTCGCTTCCATAAAAAATGCAGAAAGTTTTGATGCGCTGAAAAATCGGATTGCCCACATTTGTAAGCGTACCTTGCGCCGTCAAGTGGAGGCATATGTGAAGTACACGAGGCGCATACCGCTGCTACGAGAGTTCTCCCCAGGTGCTGATGAGACTGCGTTGTACGACAATGTAACCGAGTACCTAGAGCGTGAATCTCTACATGCGCTGCCTAACAGCCAACGGCAACTTATAACGCTAGTGTTGCGCAAGCTTTTGGCATCCAGTACCTTCGCCATCGCAGGTGCCTTGGAAACACTGATAAACCGCCTCAAGAAGACATTGGCAGAAAAGTCATCGACGCTAGGCAGTGATGACTCCCTTGTCGATGAGCTGGATGAAGACTTTGAGTCACTAGACGAGATTGCTGATGAGATTGAACTGCAGCCTGCTGACGAGACCAAAGCTCGTACCCAAGAGCATATCCATGCCATTAAGCAAGAAATTTCTGATCTGGAATCATTCCGACAATTGGCTGTATCTATTACCGAAAACTCCAAAGGCACGGCGCTGCTGCAAGCACTAAAGGTTGCTTTCGCAAAGCTTGACGAATTGGGAGCCGCTAAGAAAGCTATCATCTTCACCGAGTCACGCCGCACGCAAGACTATCTGATGAACTTGTTGGCAAAAACGCCCTATGGTCAAGGCGTCGTTTTGTTCAACGGAACCAACAACGACGATATGTCGAAGCGCATTTATACCGACTGGATAAAACGGCATGCGGGATCTGACCGGATTACAGGTTCGCGAAGTGCCGATACCCGAGCCGCGTTAGTTGAACATTTCCGCGAATTCAACGGCGCGGATGGCTCAATCATGATCGCTACGGAAGCGGGCGCTGAAGGCATAAACCTTCAATTCTGCTCGATGGTCATCAACTACGACCTACCTTGGAACCCTCAACGAATAGAGCAGCGCATTGGTCGTTGCCACCGTTATGGCCAAAAGCACGACGTAGTGGTGGTCAACTTTTTAAACCGTGAGAACGAGGCCGACAAAAGGGTCTACGAACTGCTTGATCTGAAGTTCAGACTGTTTGAAGGGGTATTCGGAGCCAGTGATGAAGTGTTGGGGGCAGTGGAATCGGGTGTTGATTTTGAGCGCCGCATTGCCGAGATTTACCAAACCTGTAGACAGCCCGCCGCGATCCACACAGCATTTGAGCAGTTGCAACTTGATATGGCAGGCGAAATTAGCGATGCCATGCTCAGGGCGCGCAAGTCTTTGCTGGAGAATTTTGATGAAGATGTGCAAGAGCGGTTGCGGCTCCGTAGTCAAGATGCGAAAGCCTCGCTGGGCAAATTAGAACGCCTGCTAATGCGCTTTACGAGCGGGGCTTTGGAGGGCCATGCTGAATTTGCGGACGACGAAACAAGCTTTGTGTTGAAGACCACGCCTTCGTTCTTAGAGTCGGTATCACTAGATGAAGGGCGATACGAGTTGCCTCGACGATCAGAGGACGCGCATATTTATAGACTGGGACATCCGCTGGCGCAAGCTCTGTTGCAACATGCCAAACAGCAGTCACTAGTAGCTGCAAAGCTTGTGCTCGACTATGCGGCTTACGGTGCGAAGGTTTCTGTGGTTGAACCCTTACGTGGACAACAGGGCTGGGTCGAGGTGCGGTCTCTTCAAATACGCTCGTTAGGCGAAGTTGAAGAGCATTTGCTGGTGGCGGCTATAGATGCCAAAGGCAATGTTTTCGATGAGCAAGTGACCGAAAGACTGCTCAACTTGCCATGCGCATCCAACGTGCCGGTTGAGGCTGGTGCGTCGGAGCATAGACCATCGCTTGAGGCTGAGATTGAGCGGCAGAAGATGCTCATAGTGGCAGACCTTGAGACGCGCAACTTGGGCGCGTTCACGCAAGAGACAGAAAAACTGGATGCTTGGGCGGACGACTTGAAAGTTGGCTTGGAGCGCGACATAAAGGACCTAGACCGTCATATCAAAGAGTCGCGCACCAAAAGCAAGGGTGCCGCAACCCTTGCGGACAAACTTGATGCTCAGAAAGAACAACGCGATCTGGAAGGGCAGCGCGACAAAAAGCGCCGGGAACTATTTGAACGCCAGGACGAAATTCAACGCAAGCGTGACGGACTGATTGACGAGCTTGAGCGTCAGCTAAAACAGGAAATCCATATTGGCTCGGTAATGGCTTTTGAATGGGAGTTGATTTGATGGCAACAAGAACAATTGCAAGAGGGTCGCTTTGGAACCAGTGGGACTTGCATGTGCATACCCCTGCATCTTTCCATTGGCTAGGTCAAAAATTTGGAGTTGAAATATCGTCAGATCACAACCGAAAGCTTGTGGACGAAATGATTGACGCCATGAATAGGGCAGCGCCGGCCGTCTTTGCCATCATGGATTACTGGACGTTTGACGGGTGGTTTGCACTGAAGCAACGCCTCGCCGAACCCGATGCACCCAGACTGCTAAAGAAAGTCCTGCCAGGCATTGAGTTGCGACTTGCCGCACCTACAAGTTGCAGATTGAATGCTCATGTAATCTTTTCGGATGAAATTCCAGATCAACAATTGCGTGACTTTCTGAGCAATCTGAATATTGAGCGCATTAACCGGCCCGTGTCTGCGAATGCGTTAATTGATCTGGCGCGATCAACGGCTCAAGACATGCTGGAAAAGAAGGGGCATAAAAAGGACACCGTAGCCCACGACGACGCTGATGCCCTATTGGCGGGGTACAAACTGGCCGAAATTAGCTGCGAGAGCTATAAAAAAGCAATTTCGAATGTGCCAAATGAGGCGGCAATCGGGTTCATGCCCTACGATACAAGCGATGGCCTTAGTGAGGTCAAATGGGAAGAACACTACGCCTATTTTCTGAGCTTATTTGAATCTTCGCCGATATTTGAATCCAGAAATTTGGAACTACGCTCTGCCTTTCTATGTGAACAGACTGCAAAGAATAGGAGCTGGCTGGATAGCTTTAAGCATGGTTTAAAAGAAATCCCGAGACTTGTTGTTGCAGGTAGTGACGCACATTGCTTCGTTGGCGTGCAAGGAGACAACAACAAGCGGGGTTACGGAGACTTCCCATCGGGGAAAAAAACATGGATCAAAGCTGATCCTTCATTTCGTGGTTTGAAACAGGCCATTTTGGAACCGTCCAGACGCTCTTTTATTGGAGATACCCCCCCAAAAGTGCAGGAGGTTGAATCAAACAAAACTTACTACATCGACTCGATAGAGATAAAAAAGATAGGAGATAAAGCAGGTGTAGGGCAATGGCTTGATAGCTGCGACATTCCGCTGAATCCGGATTTAGTAGCGATTATCGGTAATAAAGGTAGCGGCAAGAGCGCACTTGCTGACGTCATTGCCACCCTTGGAAACTCCAAGCAATCGAAACACTTCAGTTTTCTGAAGAAAGACCGATTTTGGGGAAAATCGGGCGATCCGGCGCGACAATTTTCAGGGACGCTTACCTGGCGCGATACGAGTACGGAGACGCGCAACTTGAATGAACTTCCATCGGAGGAAAAGGCCGAGCTGGTTCGATACATACCGCAGGGGTACTTTGAAGAACTCTGCAATGAGCATATCTCTGGTAAATCGAACGCCTTTGAAAAAGAACTCCGATCAGTTATTTTTTCCCACACTAGCGAAGACATGAGGCTGGGTGCTCTCGACTTTGATCAATTAACGGAGCAGCAGGAGCAGGCGCTTCGTAATAGATTGGGAGAGTATCGCAAGGAGTTGGCATCAATCAATGCGTCCATCGTGCGAATTGAAGAACAGCTTCAGCCAATCGAGCTAAACAAACTTACCGATTTGCTCTTGCTAAAAACTAAGCAGATCGAGGAGCATGAGAAGCTCTTACCTGTAGAGGTTGCCGCACCAGCAGGTACGCTTGACCCCGCGCAAAAGCAAGCTGCAAACAGCCTAACAGTGGTCAATGAAAGATTAGAAGTCGTCAGAAAGCGTGTACAAGCAATCAGTACGGAAAACACTGAGTTTGCCAAGCAGCAAAAAGCGATATCGAATCTTCTCGAAAGGTTGCGACTGCTCCGTCGTACGTTTGATCAAACTCAACTGGAATCGGCTGACGACCTCAAATTGATTGGTGTCACGTGGGCTGAGTTGGGAACCCTAGAAATTAAGACCACCGTTCTTGATGAGAAATCATTGCAGATATCGGCGAAGCAGAGTGAACTTAAGGCAGAGGCCGATAAGCTGTCTATTGAGCTTACGACCCTTGCAGTAGATCAACAGAACTATTCTTCGAAGCTTAATGCGCCCCAACAACAATTTGAGGCATATCAGCGTCAGCTTGTCGAGTGGAATAAGAAACTTGCCGAGTTGATTGGGTCACCGATTGAGCCTGAAACGAAGTTGGGACTAGAAACCCGTATCACTCAAATCAACGATTTGCCGGCTCAGCTCAAAGCGTTAGAGGTGAAGAGACTGGACTTATCCGGCGAAATTTTTGCCACCTTAAACGCCCAACGCAATGCGCGCGAAGAGCTGTTTAAACCAGTGCAGGACCTAATTCAAAAAAATAGCTTGATACGGGAAGACTACAAATTGCAATTCCAAGCGACTTTGGCTGCTTCTGCTGATGCCGTTGCGGATTTGTTATTTGGATTGATTAAGCAAACATCTGGCGAGTTTCGCGGACAGGATGACGCGTTATCGACAATCAAAAAATTGTTTGACAGCAATGATTTGAACACGAAGGACGGCGCTACCTCATTCGTCACTGAACTCCACAAACGAATCATGGAAGCGGCAAAAGCAACTGACTCAGCGAACGTCGGGATTTTTGGGGTAGTAAAAAAGGGGCAAACGGCGACTGCTGTCTATGACCTAATCTTTGGTCTGAATTTTCTTGAGCCAAGATATTCATTGATGTTTCAGGATGCGCAGATTGAACAACTTTCTCCTGGACAGCGAGGAGCATTGCTACTAATCTTTTATCTGTTGGTGGACATAGGGAAGACCCCGATTATTCTTGACCAACCTGAAGAAAACTTGGACAACGAAACAGTTTTTCGATTGCTCGTTCCCGTCCTATCGGAAGCTAAGAAGCAGCGTCAAATCATTATGGTCACACACAATCCAAATCTGGCTGTTGTGTGCGACGCAGAACAAATCATCTACGCGAAATTTGATCGTGCTGCAAACTCCTCGATCACTTACGAATCAGGAGCGATCGAAAACACTTTGTTGAATGGAATAGTCGTAACTGTATTGGAAGGCACCAAGCCTGCTTTCGATAATCGGTCTGGAAAATATCATTGATGAGCAAAAAAAAGCTAGAACTGACATGGATTGGGAAGGATGCCCGCCCGAAGTTGGAGCCACGCATTCTGCTTGAAGACCCGAACAAGAGCTACCACGCAAAGCATCGCGTGAGTGAGGCGGATTGCTTTGATAACCGACTTATCTTCGGTGACAATTTGCTCGCTCTGAAGGCGTTGGAACAAGAGTTTGCTGGAAAGGTGAAGTGCGTTTTCATCGACCCTCCGTACAACACTGGTAGTGCGTTCACACATTACGACGACGGACTGGAGCATTCAATTTGGCTTGGTCTAATGCGTGACCGTCTTGAAATTCTTCGACGCTTGATGTCAGATGATGGCTCGCTGTGGATCACCATTGACGACAACGAGGCCCACTACTTGAAAGTCTTATGTGACGAAGTGTTTGGACGGGCAAATTTCATCTCAAACGTGGTGTGGCAGAAAAAGTTTTCACCTCAAGCGAATAGTGAGTGGCTATCTGACAGTCATGACCACGTGCTTGTTTATGCTCGCAATAAAGAAATTTGGCGACCAAATTTACTTCCTCGAACGGCGGATGCTGATTCCCGTTATTCAAATCCTGACAATGATCCTCGGGGGCCATGGACATCTGGTGATTTCACGATTAGTTTGACAGGTGGGCAACGAGGAGCCCAGTTCGCTAAAACAGGGGTCAGTGAAAATATCTTTGAACTTGAAACTCCGTCGGGTCGAAGGCTAGTGCCGACTAGAGGACGCTGTTGGGGTGCCTCTCCGAAACGTTTTGAGGAGTTACGTGCAGACAACAGAATTTGGTTTGGTGAGAATGGAAATAATGTTCCCCGGATAAAGAGATTCTTGTCAGAAGTTCAAGATGGGATTGTGTGTCAAACAGTTTGGCTTCGTACCGAGGTGGGCGACAACCAAGATGCCAAGCGTGAGGTTGTGAGGTTTAATTCTGAAGATATTTTTTCCACTCCAAAGCCAGAAAAACTACTTCAGCGAATTTTGGAGTTGGCGACTCGCCGCGGAGATTGCGTGCTCGACTCTTTTGCGGGCTCAGGTACTACTGGTGCGGTCGCACAAAAGATGGGGCGGAGTTGGATCATGGTCGAGTTGGGTGAGCACTGCCATACGCACATCATTCCACGTTTGAAAAAAATCATCGACGGTGAAGACAAAGGTGGTGTTACCGAAACTACAAAGTGGAACGGCGGTGGTGGTTTTCGCTATTTTTCATTGGCCCCCAGTCTCTTGGAAAAGGACCGTTGGGGTAACTGGGTGGTGAACAAAGAATACAACGCTGAAATGCTAACAGCGGCGATATGCAAGCTGGAAGGCTTTACCTATTCACCATCCGACACCCGCTATTGGCAGCACGGCCACAGCACTGAGACAGACTTCATTTACGTGACCACGCAAACGCTGAATGCCGATCAATTGCAGGCATTGAGTGACGACGTGAGTGTCTCAAGTAGTCTGCTGGTGTGTTGCAGCGCCTTTAAGGCTGACGCCAACCGCTACCCCAACCTCACTCTCAAGAAGATTCCCAAGATGGTATTGACCAAGTGCGAATGGGGGCATGACGACTACAGCTTGAACGTAGAAAACTTACCCATGCAACAGCAGTCCGCCACCGAGCCAGTGCCATTGAAACGCGCCTCCTCCGCGAATGCATCGCAGACTGCGCAAGGTGGTTTGTTTGATGCAACTACCAGGGCGACACCCGCCAATGCGGATGTGAAGCCATGAGCCAAAATCCAATTCAAAAAGACAGTGGGCGCGAAAAAATTGCGCGTTCAATTGCTGGCCGACTCAGCCTGCGTCAGCCACAAACTGACAGCCTTGACATTCTGCACAACGCGCTGGAAGCCGTGCCCGCCTTGCGCGATTCGCGCGCCCGTTCTCCAGACGAACTCAAAGCCATGCAGACGGCGCTTACGAGTCAGTTTCCAACGTTGACTGACTTTGAACGTGAATTTCCGTCAATGTGCTTTGCGCTTGCCACGGGCGTTGGCAAGACGCGCTTGATGGGTGCATTCATCAGCTACCTGTACGCCGCGTATGGGTACAAGCACTTTTTTGTTCTCGCCCCCAACCTCACAATCTACGACAAGCTGATACAGGACTTCACGCCCAATACGCCCAAGTATGTGTTTAAGGGGATAGCAGAATTTGCAACCGCCGTGCCGGAAGTCATTACGGGTGAAACCTACGAACAGCGCGGCGACTTGGTAAGCCAATCAATTGATGCACCAGTCCAGGTCAACATCTTCAATATTTCCAAGATCAATTCCGAGGTGCGCGGCGGCAAAGCACCAAAAATCAAGCGCCTTTCGGAATACTTAGGGCAGAGCTATTTTGATTACCTTGCAGGCTTACCTGACTTGGTTCTCATCATGGACGAGTCGCACCGTTACAGGGCAGGAGCTGGCATCCGGGCGATCAATGAACTCAAGCCACTAATAGGTCTTGAAGTCACGGCTACGCCGTTTACTGAAGGCACAGGCGGCAAGACGGTGCCCTTCAAGAACGTGGTGATGGACTACCCACTGGCGCGTGCCATTGAAGATGGCTTTGTGAAAGAGCCAGCGGTGGTGACCCAGCAGAACTTTAATCCAGCCGACCACAACGCTGAACAAATCGAAGTGATCAAGCTTAAGGACGGCGTGCGGGTGCATGAGGAAACCAAGGTTCATTTGCTGACTTACGCCGCGCAGACCGGGCTACAGCCCGTCAAACCGTTCGTGCTGGTGATCGCCCGTGACACCACACATGCAGCTCAACTGTTGACAGAGATCGAGAGCAGTAGTTTCTTTGGTGGTAACTACAAAGGTAAGGTCATTCAGGTCGATTCAAGTCGCACCGGGGCAGACGAAGAGGAAATGATTCGGCGCCTGCTGACGGTGGAAAGCTATCATGAGCCTACGGAAATTGTGATCCACGTCAATATGCTTAAGGAAGGCTGGGACGTGACCAATCTGTACACAATCGTGCCACTCCGTGCAGCCAATGCCCGTACGCTGATTGAACAGTCCATAGGGCGTGGCTTGCGTTTGCCTTATGGCCGCAAGACTGGGGTGGAAGTTGTAGATCGCCTGAATATTATTGCGCATGACAAATTTCAAGAAGTCATTGCCGAAGCCAATAAGGGCGATTCACCAATTCGGCTAAAACAACTCAAACTTGATCCAACTGATTCCGAAGGCAACAGGCTGACCAGCTATGCCGTGCCGTCCACGATGGCTGTAGTTCTAGGACTAGCCGATGTGAAGGGTACAGGGGTAAGTGGGAAAAGCTTTGTTCCTGGCAGTACTCCGGATGGCACTCAAAAGCCCGGAGACGCACCGCAGACCGTGAGTCACATTACGACCATCCTGCACACAGGCGAAGACCGGCAAATTGCTTTAACAGCAATGGATGTAATTGCTGAGGTAGGGCGGGATAAGGCAATTGCGCCGACCAGTGCATCGTTGTCCAACCCGAGTGTGCAGGAACACATTGCGAAATTGGTGCAGCAACGTTTAGTACCTCAACAGGGTGAGTTGCTTGGGTCCAAATTCGCCAACGCTGAGGCGGTGGCAGCAGTTGTCAAACAAGCGGTGGATGTGTTTGTCGAACACACAATTGACATACCTCGCATTTCGGTAGTGCCGGTTGGTCCTGTGAAGAGCGGTTATACGGCATTTAAACTTGACATTTCACGACTAAATTATCAATCGCTGGCGAATACGCTGGAGTCTCATGGTCTTCAATCCAACAAGGTGTTGACTTATGGGGAAGCGGCCGTAGTTGAAGAGTCACGTTTTGAGGACTATATCGTTCGGGAACTGATTAACTTTGACGACGTTTCTTATGATGAGCATGCCGATTTCATTTATCAGTTGGCAGATCAAGCGGTAGAGCACTTTAAAAGCTATTTGACTGATGACGATGCCCTGCATAACGTGTTGGCCAACTATGCCAAACCCATCGCGGAAATCATTCACACGCAGTTGGCAAAGAACTATGTTGAAGAATCGGGTGGCTCTGATGTCGTCGTGAGTCAGGGCTTCGTCCCGCTCAAGGCATGCGCGTTTACAGCTAAAGACGATTTGAAACCGCTGCATTGGGCTCCAGACGACAAACGCACTATTAGTCAGTACCTGTATGGAGGCTTTGCGCGGTGCGCCTATCCCTACCAAAAATTTCACTCAGATACTGAGCGGATTCTTGCGACGGTTCTGGAGCGGCAAGCAATACGTTGGTTCCGTCCAGCTTCCGGTCAGTTCAACATCTATTACCGTTCAGGTGCCACTCAACCTGAGTACATTCCCGATTTTGTTGCGTGCATGGATGACGTGATCCTAATGATTGAAACCAAAAAGGCTCAGGAAGTCACAGCATCGCAAGAGTCGGAAACAGATGTACGGGCTAAAGCGGAACAGGCTGTGCTGTGGTGTAAAAATGCATCTGACTATTCAAAAGGTGTCGACGGTAAACCTTGGAGATATTTGTTGATTCCGCATGATGCGGTAGCTGCCAACATCACACTAGAGAATCTCATTCTGCGCTATAGCGTTTGACTGAACTCGCAGATTTCTGTCCTTGGTTGGTGGATGCTGGTTTGGCGAATCGCCGATCCTCGCATAACATTCAACTTTCATTCATGCGGAGACAGCCATGCCAGTTGTTTCAGTTCCTGAAGGCGAAGAGATCAAATTCAGATCATTGCTTTCCGCACTCGGTCTTGATCGCTCGCAGTTCACTTTGAAGCTCACTGAGCATCCTGCGGCGACGTTTGGTCCCAGAGTAAAGACCATCAAAATTTCCTGGAAGGACATCTTAGAAGCTGAGTACGGCGCAGCAGAACCTACAAGCTGGGTCGAACAATTTTCTGCCGATTTCAAAAATGGACTCATACCAAGCATCCTCGCCGACTCCAGACCCGCGCACAACGCCGCTGCAAACACCGCCGGCTGATCAATTCCCTGTCATTTGCGATCAGCGTGAACGCTGAATTTGTTCCTCACGGAAATACGCGACTGGCCGGGCCGCAAGATTTTCCGTTACTTCGGCAATTTAGTCTGATGTGTTGGTACATCCGTCCTCGCTGGATGCGCTCTCGCAGCGTTCAAGTTCTGGAAAGAATGCAATTTCAGTGAGTCAAAACGTGTGTTTCCGTGACCAGCGTGAGAATGTCCAGAAATTTGAGTGTTTTTCCGTGACTTTTAGCGGCCAAAAAGCCGCTGATTTTGGTAAAATTAAGTCACTTCCAGCAGCTACTGCGAGACCGTTTCCGAGACTGATGCCGTTGACTCCCAACGATCAATTTCTGCAAATGCGTCATTCGCTTGTTGCCTGAAGTCCGGCGTCTTTCGTTCCGAATGATGCGCGGTAGATGATGGTTCTCATCATCTAGAAATCTCAACTCCCCCTTCGTATTCCAGCCAGTCCGCCCAACTCCGGGACGGATGCACTCGCGTGTTTTGTTCGCTGCTTTTTGCTTCACTGCATAAGCGCGAGGCGGAGCCATGTCTGAAAGTCGAAGGGGATTCTTCAACTTCTGGAGTTCTCATGCCCGACAAATCAAAGTCAATTCCCAACGCCAGTGAGCACGTTCCTTCGCTTTCCCATGCACAGCGGTCAGCGCCAACTGCACCACTGTTTCCTCTTGGTCAAACAGTAGCTACGCCTGGCGCTCTTCGGGTACTCGCCAAGTTCAACGTGTCCCCGGTCGACCTCTTACAACGCCACATCAGCGGAGATTGGGGTGACTTGGGCTTGCGAGATCGACACACCAATAACCTTGCGCTGGTTAACGGGGAGCGGCTCCTGTCGAGTTACGCGCTTGATAGCGACAAGAGCCAAGACCCAGACGGTCCGAGAGTTTGGGTAATCACTGAATGGGATCGGTCTGTGACAACGCTTCTTTTGCCAGCGGAGTACTAGCATGGTGATGAAGCTACAACATAGATTCGTTGCCGGAGTGCGTGCTGATACCAACGTCGAGTACGCCATCCAAGGCAAGCGCCGCCTTCGTTTTGACGACCTTCACATTCAGCAAAGCGAACTAGACGGTGCGTGTGGCATCGTATGCACCTTGCAAAGCGCAATGATCCTGGCAGGGATACGGCGTAGCAATGCGGAGGGAATGTCAAGCGCGAAGACTGGGCCGTTACACGCTCTTTGGAAGTTGGCCAGCAGAACATATTTCGAGGGCACCACAGTTCGGCAGATCGAAGCATTTGTTAGCGCGTTCAAGCCGCAGCTAAAGAGCAAGGTCTCGACCAACCAGAGCACCAAGGACCTATCTCAGGAGATTGCCGATGCGATTGACGCGGGACACGTTCCAATTCTGGCGGTCGAATCTCGAAGCTGGAATCACTGGACGCTTGTAATAGGCTACGAGAGGGAGTCCGGTAAAAGCAAGCCGCTGGCCCTCCTGTGTCTTGATGCGTCCAATTCATGTCCTCCCTGGGGGGTCCTTTATAACGCCCGGTGTGCGCTGCAACCATCTGAGTACGGCAAGAATCGAAAACCAAAGAAATACAGTCTGCGCTATTCCAGCGCAGATGGCGGACTACATCTTGTACGTCTGCATGGCCTTGTCATCGTGACCCAAGGCCTTTCTGCTGTTTAGCGCAGCAGTCAGCTTTCCATCAATTCCACAGAGGTATAAAAATGAATCACGCTTTACAGCGGGAGCGTCCCCGCACGCCCGCAAAACATCGCACTTCAACAGCAAACGCGTACGCCAAAGATGTGCGGCAGTTCACCGACACATACGGCGGAAAAATCCCAGCAAGTGCAGATGAAATCGTTTCATATATTCGGCTGCTGTCCAGGCGGGTGGCGCCACCGACGGTTGTCCGCCGCATCATGGCAATTCAGGATGCACATCTTCGTAAGGGACTGCCCTCTCCCGCGGCCGATGAGCGGATTCGCATCGCCTTGCGGTATCTCACGGCCGGCAAGTTGCCGGCGAACCTCGTGGACGTAAAGAAGCAGTCCTCAGAAGTGAAGGCAGCACCGTCCAGGAAGTCTAAAAGTGCGACTCCAATAACCAGGGCGCTCATGACGAGAATGCTGGACGCCATGGGGACTGGAAAGCGCAGCCTTGACCGTCGGGACAAAGCGATTTTTCTCCTTGGTTATTTTGGACGACTCAAGCGCGGGGCAATCTGTGCACTTAATCTGGAGGATTTGACGTTCACGCAGGATGCTTTGCTCTTGCGTTTGCGACCGGCGTCAGAGTTCGTTCATTCCGGCAATGATGGACGAATCCCTGCCCCAGAAAGTCGGGTAGTTGCAATACCGATGACGCGAGGCCCACTCTGCGCAGGGACGGCTTGCCAAGAATGGATTGCTCACAATGGACTGGAGGGAAAACAGGGACCGCTATTCCCTCGATTCACACGTTCAGGAGAGCCGGTGCTTGATGAACGGCTTGATGCCGCTTATGTCTCGGCCTTGGTCAAAAAACGGCTAGTCGATGCCGGTGAGGACGATGTCTCGCTTTACAGCGGCGAAAGCTTGCGGCGCGGCCATGATCTGGAAAGTAAAACTTCCCGCCGCAGCTGATCTTGGAGCCGATCAGCATTTATCCTGGACAAAACCGTTTCCGTGACTGAAGCTGCAAAGTGCTGTTTCCGTGACTAGAAAGCGCCAGGAGTCGTTTGAATTCGATAGAGCGTCAACGGCTGCGGTTCGCAATTGGACGAGCTTTGCGCTCAGCTACGGCACTAATGGGAGCAGCAATTTACCAGTTGGCACAGCTGCGCCGCTTGCCAAATCCGGATCGAGCAGGATGCGAGCATCAACTTGCAACGCATCAGCGATTCGCTGGATATTGCGGATGGAGACGTTCCTGAGCTTTCGTTCAATGCCAGAAATGTAAGTGCGATCCAAATCCGACAAATCAGCCAATCCTTCTTGGGATAGGCCCTTAATCGCCCTGATCAATCGGACATTTGACGCAAAGACTTCCAGGAGCCGGTCATCCGGAGGGGGATTTTTGACCGAGCCGCGGCCCTGGGCGCTAAGTTTGGATTTAGCCGCATCGGCCGGTTTTTGCTTAACGATTTTTCTGGTGGTTTTCACCTCTCGATGATTAAAAGTCGCAGACTATGAGGCCACGGACTATGAGTCACATATAGTTAAACTCCGTTTGCTGGACGGGAACGCACAAAACAGAGGCCATGACATGCCTCTTTTTTGTGGAATTTGATGTGACTCATTGTCTACATCGGTGCTTCGCGTGATTGCCAACGCGTCGCATACGAGTGCTTGAGTGCAACCAGGCAGTTTTGCCATCAATTCTGTAAATGAAACTTAACTGGGAGAAGTAGTCATGAAAAACGCAGGGGGAATTTTGGGCATCATTGCCGGGATATTTGGAGTGATTGCGGCAATAGTGACGCTATTTTTTGGCGGGCTCGGCTCAGCCGTTGGCTCTCAGGGAGCCGGGACAGTTGTCGGCCTTGGCTGGGGGGGTGTCGTCTTCTCCTTCCTGGCCATCGTTTTTGGAGCAGTCGTCTTTGCCAAGCCTAAAGGGGCTGGCATTGCTCTCGTGGTGACGTCCATCCTAGGAGCAGTGCTTGGCGGCACGCTGGTCGCCATATGCATGACCCTCTCACTGGTCGGCGGTATCTTGGCAATTCTTGGGGCCAAAGGGAACCCGCCAAGCACTGTCGTAAGCTCAGAAACTGCGCAACCGGGGCCAAAGAAGAAGACTGGCCTCTGGATTGGGATCGTGGCCGGTGTGCTTGGTCTCGTTGTGATCGCTGGGATGGTAGGCAAAAGCTCTGGTGACAAGGGCACAACAGTTGATCCATTGGCAGAATTGGCGTCAGCCGCGCCAAGCAACTTGCAGCCAACCGGGGAGCTTTCTGAAATATTCTCGCTGGGTAGCAAGAACACCGACTTGCAACGTGAGAACAAGCTCAAAGAGATCACAGGCCAGATCGTCGAATGGCAGTTGCCCGTGTATGAAGTGGCTAAGAAAGGGGATGTCTACCGCGTTCAGACCGGCGCAAGCGTCAATATTGGACAAGGTCGTCCTGGCTCAGTGGGGACCTTCGTGGATGTAACGCCTAGGACAGATGCTGATAGGAAAGTGATTGAGGCCTTGAAGACCGGCGATGTCATATCCTTCAAGGGTCGTATAGCTGGATCATCTTTCCGCTCCTTGGAGATCAAACCAGCCCTGCTGTATTCCGGCGCGCCAGTGGCACAGGCCGCAGTGACAGCACCAGAATTGGCAGCCGCATTGCCGGCACCTGAAAATACAGCCGCAGCCCCTGAGTTGACTTTGGTCCCAAGCTTTGACTGCTCCAAAGCAGCTACCTCTGTTGAGAAATCAATATGTAATGAGCCCGTGATAGGAAAATTCGACGGCGCGCTCGCACAGAATTACAAAGCAATGCTTGCCGCAAATATTGGCGACGGCGCCAAAGGCGACCTCCGACAAAAGCAAAAGCAATGGTTGACTGAACGAAATCGGTGCGAAAGCCACGAATGTCTGGTCACTGCCTATCGTGCACGAATCGGCGAGGTTTGCGAGTATCCAGTGATTTCTGGCGTGCATCCTATCTGTATTGATGCAGCCGACATTAAATAGGGATAGTAATTCGTTAGGTGTCCCGATTTTCGCCAGCATCGATATCCACCAAGGTCGTTCCGACCCAGTTGGGAACTTCGGAGACATCGCCGCAGCATAGAGGCAGTAACCTGCTGGAACTTTTCTGTCATTGATACCTTTCCACCAACCACTCGCACTGATTGGGAAGGCTTCCAAGACGGTCGGTAGCTGACGCCTCCCATTTTGGGGATGCGGAATGTTAAGACAGACATAGAATTCAAAGCTATGCCGTACTTATGGGGGGCTAATTGCTATGCTGAAAATACTTAAAGAAAACAGATACGACATAGTCTTATTGAGCACTGCCGCCTTATTCGTGCTCGGATCGGTTTGGGGATCGTTAGCCTTCCCGGAAGGGAATTGGTTTTGCCGATCAGGGGCTGTAATGGTGCTGTTAGCGGTTATGGTGGAGTTTCATATTGGTAAGTTGCAGCAAGCAGAAAATTCCGATGCATCCTTGATGGCTGCGTTAGAAATTCCGCTTACTGGTGACCTGGGTAAGGATAAGCAAATACTTTCGAAGTGTGCCCATGTGTTCGCAATACTCGGAACCTTGATCTGGGGCTATGGAGACTTGATCTTTTAGCTCTGTCCCTCCGGACCTTTCCAGAACGTACGCTGCCGGTTCTGGACATCCGGTATCGGCATTCATCGAACAAGTAAAAAATGACCGGGTGGCGATGGCTATGCAAGCTGAGGTACAAGCTCCGACAGTCTTTTGCCTAGTCGGTTCCACGCATCCCGCTTTTCCTCGGCATAGTCGTATGTCTGGTACGTCCTTACAAGTTTGCTGGGCTCAACGTGATTCAGCACGCGCTCAATAATGGCGGGTGCAACATGTAGCGATTGCATTATTGTTGCGCCAGTGCGCCGTAAATCGTGCGGCACCCAGTCACCATTGGCGAGCAGTAGCGCATCTGAATTTTTAGTGCGGTTGCTCATGGGCTTTCGACCAATTGCGGCCATTTGCCGATCACGAACTTGCTTGGTCGTTGACTTCATGCAGACGTGGGCAGTGCCGCTGGTGTCCGGAAAACACCATTTGTCGTTGGTCGAAATCTGCTTGAGTTCTTGGAACTTTTTGAGCGCAATAGGGGATAAAAATATCGTGTGCGGTTTGCGGTTTTTAGCGTTCTCTTTCGGAATCACCCAGGTGCCAGCATTAAGGTCAACGTGTTCCCAGCGCGCTTGAATGACTTCACCGATGCGGCAACAGCAGGACAACATCAGCCACATGGCAATCTGAGTTCTTGGCATTAAGCCGGATTTAGGCAGCTTTTCGGCCAGTTCCCGCACCTCGTCATCACTCAATGCGCGGGTGCGTTCAGCGCCTTCATACTCCCGTGGCAGGATTTTGTCCTTTTTGAGATCAATCTCTTCTGTCGGGTTTTCAAAGAGGTGTTTCCAAGCGCGCTTGCGAGCAGCCCAGCGGAACATCTGTTTGAGGTCGGCGAACAGGGTGACCGAGATACGGTGCGAACCACGATCAACCACGCCTCTCAGAATTTTCTCAATGTGCTTAGGATGCACGCTGCTCAATTTCAGGTCACCAGCGACAGGAAATACATCGCGTGTGAATGAGCGTCGTAATTCTTTTCCGTTGTCTTTTCGATCAACGGTTTTGACCCACTCATCGAATAAGTCGGTCAACGTCTTGGATTGCGCAACTTCAACTTCCAGACGTTCGACTTCGGCTTTCCGTTCGTTATCCAATTTGATCTGGATGTCGATGCCATTGCGTGCCAGAGCGCGAACGTGAGTGGCTTTTTCACGCGCTTCTTTGAGGCCAAGCCGTCCGTCACCATCTCCATACAGTTCTGGCAGACGGTATTGACGCTCTTTGCCGTCCAACATGTAGCGCACCAGCCAAGTCTTGATGCCATCGACGGCTACTCGCAGTTGTAGCCCATCGCCGTCCATCAGTTTGTACGGCTTGTCTTTTGGTTTGGCACTGTCAATCTGCTTTACGGTTAGGTTACCCATCGCATCATCCAAGTGGTAGTAAGTTTCCCTTCCGTGTCCGAACGGTGTCCGAAAAAACGGTGGCATTCCTTATATTATGCTGGATTTGATTGGACACTGTGTTTTTGTAAGCCATTGATTTTATTGAATATATGTACGTTACTGGATTTTCATGGGCAATGAAGAAGTATGCTACGAACCAAGGGGTAGTGGGTTCAATTCCTGCCAGCCGCACCAGACGTCAAGCCCTGGAACTGCAAGGTTCCAGGGCTTTTTCGTTACGATGTTCTTCTCTGAACACGTTTTTACCCCCAAGCTCCCATGAGCAAAGCCTTCACCAAAGAAACCGA
>JAUXWL010000661.1 GCA_030680155.1 Anaerolineales bacterium | reverse complement strand
AACAGGAGTTTTTTATGACAACAATGGCAGAACAAACCGCACAAAAACCTTACTGGGGCTATGCGCTCTGGCTGGCGATCTTTACGATCCTCTACAATATCGCCGAGGGATTGGTTTCGATTGCGTTCGGCGTCAGCGACGAGTCGCTGGCGCTGTTCGGCTTCGGCGTGGATTCGTTCATCGAGGTCATGTCTGGGATCGGCATCCTTGTGATGGTCAACCGCATTCGGCAGAACCCTGACACCTCGCGCACGCCGTTCGAGGTGACCGCGCTGCGGGTGACGGGAACGGCATTTTACATCCTCGCGGTTGGGCTGGCGGTGACGGCAACCTATAACATCTTCACGGGGCACAAACCCGAAACGACCCTGCCTGGCTTGGTCATTGCGCTGATTTCGATTGCGATCATGTGGGCGTTGGTGGCGGGCAAACGCAAAGTGGGGCGCGCGCTCAACTCCATGCCGATCCTTGCGGACGCGAACTGTACGATGGTCTGCGTTTATATGTCGCTGGTGTTGCTGGCTTCGAGTTTCGTATATGAACTGACGGGTTTCGGTTTCGTGGATAGCCTCGGCGCGCTGGGGTTGATCTATTTTTCGGTGAAGGAAGGTCGCGAGTCGTTCGAGAAAGCCAGGGGCTTGGAATGTGAATGCGAGGATGAGGAGTCAAAAGTCTCCTGACTTTTGACTCCCAACGACGGGGGTCGTTGGAAGTGTGCAAGCAAACCATGTCAGGTGACTTGCTCCCTGCGCCGTACCCATATCTGGGCATACATACCCATATCTGGGCATACATCCCCGGCGCAGGATTTCCCTCGCAAAACGCCGCCGAGGACGGCGGCTTGAGCGACTGCCGCTGACAACCTTTGCATGCACACCATTGGACTCCGCCGTAAACAACCAGCGGCATACCGTTATAATGACATCCATGAAACCCGTGAAATGGCTGGCGCTTGCGCTGCCTCTGGTCTTATCGGCCTGCCAGCCGATCAGCGCTCCCATCACCATCCGCGATGGTGAGAATATCATCCATGTACAATCGGACGAACGCTCGCCGCTGTTGATCCTGACGAATGCGGGCAGCGTGCCAAGCGCAAATGACCGTGTCTTCGTCAACGGTATTCCCCATGCTTTAGATGAAGACATCACAGCCAAAGGCGCGATCCAGTTGCAATTGCGCCGCGCGGTGACGCTGACCCTCGTCACGCCGCAGGAGAGGCGCGACATCCAAACCTCGGCGCGGACGGTGGCAGAGGCATTACATGAAGCGGGATTTGAACTCAGCATCTACGACAACGTCCACCCGCCGCTGGACTCGCCGCTAACTGCCGCTACGACCGTGACATTTATCCCCGCCCAGGAATTATCCGTGACCATCGGCGGCCAGGCGCTTCACATCCGCTCGGCTGCGGAGACGGTGGGTGCGGCGCTGGCCGAAGCGGGCATCCCGCTCACAGGTCTGGATACCAGCCGTCCCGTAGAGAATGAGGCGTTACCTGCGGACGGGAAAATTCAGGTGACGCGAGTCACTGAGTCGATCAGCGTCGAGTTGGAAACCATCCCCTTCAAAATCGAAACCAGAACCTCGCCCGATATTCCATTTGGGCAGGATGAAATTTTACAGCCCGGTGTGGAGGGCGTGACGATGATCCGCACGCGCATTCGCTATGAGAACGGCGCGGAGGTTAGCCGCGAGGTGGAGGATGAAAGCGTGTTGAGCGCAGCGCAGACGCAGATCGTGGCGAAAGGTTCGCAGATCGTGCTATCGCCCGTCGGCGGGAATATTCCCTATCAATATTGGTATGCGACGGAGATGTACGCCTCGTGGTATTCGCCGTGTAATTCAGGCACGGGAGGATGTTCGTACGGCACGGCGAGCGGCGCGCGCGCCGGCTATGGCATTGTGGCGGTGGATTATTCGATCTATTCGTATCTGGCAGGGATGCGGGTGTATATCCCCGGGTATGGGCTTGCCACCATCGGCGACACGGGCGGCGGACCGATCATCGAAACGTCGCTTGGCGTGCCGCGCACGCAATGGATCGACCTTGGCTACGACGACAACAACATCGGCGCGCTTTCGGGCTGGGTGACGGTGTACTTCCTTGAGCCTGCGCCTGCTGAAATTCCCTACTTCTTTAAATAATGATGGGCTTCTTTTTAACCGCTGAGGCGCAGAGTGCGCGGAGTTTTCATAGAACCTATCGTATCTTCCCAA
>JAUXWL010000660.1 GCA_030680155.1 Anaerolineales bacterium | reverse complement strand
TTGTATGTCCAACTCAATCCTGCTGCACTTCGCCGTTCGATTGACCTGAAAACCGCCAAACTTTGGAAAATTTCTCGGTAACATTTCCGCTTGATGCAACGTTACCGTCAAAGTAACATTTTATCTTGATGCATTACGTACTGCGTTGGACATGTTATATAATGATTGCCATGTCCCCCCGTATCCGCCGATTCTTTGCTGCTCCCATTTTCGATAATGAAGAAAAAACCCGCGCCGCGAGGATTCTGCTCGTCTTTGGGTGGTTTGTAGTTGGCGCCGCTTCCATACTCTTTTTGGCGCGCCTGCTAACAGGGGATTGGCATAGCTTCTCGTCCAAATATTTTTTCCCGGCCATTACCCTTGGTGTGTTTGCCATGCGGGCAGTGATCGGTCGGGGATATGTG
The DNA here is from genome assembly GCA_030680155.1 of Anaerolineales bacterium. Lineage (GTDB taxonomy): Bacteria > Chloroflexota > Anaerolineae > Anaerolineales > Villigracilaceae > Villigracilis. The sequence continues at coordinate 8,882 of JAUXWL010000660.1, read as the reverse complement.
CGCGAGGCGGCAATTTTCGCCGTGGCGTTCTTCTGGCTGGCGCTTACCTACCACGCCTCCCAGTCTGATGGGCTTCGGGATGTGGCCTTGATCGCGCATCTCGCCGTCATCATCCTTGCGGGTCTTTTGTTGGGCTGGCGTGAGGGACTCCTGATTGGGCTTCTTAGCATTGCGGCAATCTGGTTTTTTGCGTTTGAAGAACAGCAGGGATTGCGGCAGTTTGATATGGACCCCTCCTTTGGCTTTGCCCGCGACCTGACTTCTGTTTTTATTCTCTCTGGCGTCCTTGTTTACCTGATTATTTATTACCTCAACCGTTCGCTTTCAGACGCAAAACTTGAACTGCGCGAACGCCTGCGGGCGGACGAAAAAATGCAGGTGCAAGCCCAATACCTGACCGCGCTTCATGAGACCGCCCTGGGGCTGGTCAATCGACTTGAGCTTAATCCTCTCCTTGAGTCCATCCTGGACCGCGCCAGCGAACTGCTCGATACCCCCCATGTCGGCATCGACCTGTTGACGCCGGATGAATCCGCTCTCAAACAGGTGTTGGGGAAAGGCGTATATGCCAACTGGAATGGAACCCTCACTCATAAAGGCGTGGGATTAACTGGCAAGGTCTGGGAGCAGGGGATCACCATCTTCACACAGAGTTATGAAGAATATCAATACAGAAACCCGGAGACAACGGGTCTGGTTTTTGGCGCTGTGGTGGGAACCCCCCTCAAGTCCGGGCAAAAAGTTGTGGGGTCATTGCTGGTTGCCTCGATGGATGAACAAAAAAAATTCACGCCGGAACAGGTGATCCTGTTGGAGCGGCTGGCCGCGCTGGCATCGGTTGCCATTGATAACGCCCGTCTCTACGAAGAGGCGCAGATGGAGATCGGCGAGCGTACATTGATCGAACAGGAACTGCGTACCAGTGAAGGGCGTTTCCGCAAGGTCTTCGATAACAACAAGATCGCCATTTCCATTGTGACGCTGGAAGAGGGGATATTCCTCGAAGCCAATGAGGCCTTCTGGCGGCTGTCCGGGCTTTTCGCTGAACAGGCGCTTGGGCATTCCTCGCTCGAATTAGCTCTATGGTCCCGACCCGAAGATCGCGCCAGGTTTGTACAGGAACTGCTTGAAAAAGCCTCCCTGCATAATGTCGAAGTGGAATTTCCCCAGGCAGACGGGGCCAATCGCATTTCCCTCGGTTATTACGAATTGATCACGATCAAAGACCAGCTTTGCATTTTGTGCATGTTCTATGACGTCACCGAACAAAAGCAGGTGGAGCGTGCGTTCAAGGAAAGTGAGGAGCGTTTCCGCAAGGTCTTTCAGTCCAGCCCGGTTGCTATCTGCATCACAACCCTTGAAGAAGGACGCCTGCTCGATGCCAATGAAGCCTATTGGAAATTGAGCAAATACGATCCCGCGACCTCCATCGGCAAGTTGGTTGAAGAACTGGATATATGGGATTCCATGGATGACCGCCGCCTTTTTACCGAGAAGCTGAAAACCGATAATTCTGTCTTCAACCCGAACTATGAATTTTTCGACGCGGTGGGAAACCCTCGTCATGTCACCGCCTTTTACGAAAAGATCGAGATCAATGGGGAAGCCTGCATCCTGTCGATGTTCTATGACATCACCGATCAAAAAACGGCGCAGGATGCCCTCTTCAATGCCGAGGCGCGGACGCGCGCCATCCTCAACTCGATTCCAGACATGATCTTCGAAGTTTCACGTGATGGGATATTCCTGGACTTCATGGCTTCCACCGAACTCACGCCAGTCAGTCCGCCCGAGCAGTTCATCGGCAGGCATATCGCTCAACTCTTCCCACCCACCATTTCCGACCAGACGATTTTCCTGTTGGAGCGTGCCATTGCCACGGGACAACTTCATGCGTTTGAGTACGGAATGCCGCCGGGCGAGGAAATCCAGTTCTTCGAGGCGCGCATCTCCGCCGTTACTTCCGAATCTGCCATCATGATGGTGCGGGATATCAGCCAGCGCAGGTGGGTGGAAACCGAACGCGAAAAATTGATCAATGAACTGGAGGAGAAGAACGCCGAATCCGAGACCCTGCGTGAGAGCATGGCGATCATCGTTGAAACACTGGATGAGACCAGGGCGGTCAGCTTGATTCTGGATCAGCTTGAAAAAGTGATTCCCCATAGCAGCGCTTCGGTGCAATTACTGAAGGATGGCATGCTTGAAATCGTCAGCACACGCGGGCTTGACCCGCATGAAGGATATATCGGTACCCGCTATGTGGTGGACGAGAACGAACCATCCCAACCGATCCTGACAGGTCAGGCTCCCTATGTTCTGATCAATGAAGTCCATCATGAGACCGACGTTTTTGTAGATGAGATGTACAAGGATATTCATGCCTGGATGGCGATCCCCCTGCGGGTCAAGGGACGCATCATCGGTATCATCGCGCTGGACGGTCATAAAGCCAGCCAATTCACCAAAAAACAAGCGGAGCTAGCCGTCACCTATGCCAACCAGGTTGCCATTGCGCTTGAAAATGCCCGCCTGTTCAGCGAATTACAAATGGAGCTTTCCGAACGAAAACGGTTGATCGTGGAGCTTGAAGGCAAAAACGCCGAACTGGAGCGTTTCACCTATACGGTCTCGCATGATCTGAAATCCCCGCTCATCACCATCAAGGGCTTTCTTGGCTTTTTGGAAAAGGACGCTTCCAGCGGCAACTTCTCGCGCCTGCGCGGCGATATTCGCCGCATTGCCGACGCCACCGATAAAATGCAGACGCTGCTAAATGAACTGCTCGAACTTTCGCGTGTGGGCAGGCTGGTGAATCCATCCCAATCCGTGCAATTTTCCGAGCTTGTGTACGAAGCGCTGGAGATCGTGCAGGGACGTTTGCGGACGCGCAACGTTCAGGTAAATGTGCGGGAAAACCTGCCAACCATATACGGGGACCGTCAACGCCTGTTGGAGGTTTTGCAAAACCTGCTCGACAATGCCGCCAAATTCATCGGTGAGAATCCGAATCCGCTGATCGAGATTGGGCAGGCCGGCGACGAAGAGGGCAAGCCGATCCTCTTCGTGCGGGATAACGGCATGGGCATCGACCCCGTTCACCATGAGCGCGTCTTCGGGCTGTTCAACAAGTTGGATGCAGACTCGGAAGGTACGGGCATTGGTCTTGCTTTGGTGAAGCGAATTATCGAGATCCACGGAGGCAGGATCTGGGTCCAGAGCGAAGCGGGTCAGGGGACGACATTCTACTTCACGCTTCCGACTCAATCCGATTCCTGATTCGTGATATAACTGGCGTCATCTCACCCGTGGAGGATTGATTTATATGAAACGTGCTGTCAGCATTAGCATTGGTTCATCCAAACGTAACAAGGTTGTGGAAGTTAACCTGCTCGGCGAAATGGTGCGCATCGAACGCATCGGCACCGACGGCGACATGGAAGCAGCCGCGAAGATGTTCCAGGAGTTGGACGGGACAGTGGACGCCTTCGGCGTCGGAGGCGCAGATTTGGGGGCAATCGTTGATGGAAAATGGTACACCCTGCATTCCGTGACTCCCATGGTACGGTTTGTAAAAAAGACCCCGCTGGTGGATGGCGGCGGATTAAAGAATACCCTTGAAAACAAAGCCCCTGAATTTTTAGATCAAAAAATTGGCGATTATATAAACTCCCGCGGACGAAAAGCGCTCATCACGTTGGGCATTGACCGTTGGGGACTCTCCCAGGCCTTTGCGGATGCGGGTTATGAAACCATCTATGGCGACCTGATGTTTGGGCTGGATATTCCGATTGCCATCCACAAGGTCAAGCAGCTTAAGACAGCCGCGGCGTTGTTGATGCCCATTGCAAGCCGCCTGCCCTTCGAGTGGATTTATCCCACCGGCGAAAAGCAGGAGAAACGCACCCCCAAGTGGGGAAAATACTATGCGTGGGCAACGGTCATCGCGGGCGATTGTCATTACATCAAACGCTTTATGCCGGATGACCTGACCGGAAAAGTGATTGTCACTAACACCACCACGCCTGAGGATGTGGAGACCTTCCGCAAGGCTGGCGTAAAGTACCTCATCACCACCACCCCCGTCATGGACGGACGCTCCTTCGGCACGAACATGCTGGAAGCCGCATTGGTGGCCGTTTCGGGCAAAAACCGCCCATTGACCTGGCCCGAATTGGACGAAATGCTCGATAAACTTGGCTTTGAACCCCAATTGCAGGAGTTGAACTAATCATGAAGATGAATGCAATCGTCCTCGCCGGCGGCATCCCCCAACCCGGCGACCCGCTGTATGTCTATTCCAACGGTGACTCCAAGGCGCTGATCGATGTGGCTGGCAAACCCATGGTGCAATGGATTTTGGATGCGCTCGGCGAAGCCAAATCGGTGGATAACGTCATCGTCATCGGGCTGACGCCCAAAAGCGGGTTGACCTGCAAGAAACCGCTGCACTTCATCTCCAATCAGGGACGTATGCTGGCGAATATTATTGTCGGCTCCGAGAAATCGCTCGAACTCAGCCCAAAGGGTAACTACCTGCTGGTCTGTTCCGCTGATATCCCAGCCCTCAAAGGCAGCATGGTGGATTGGCTCGTCAAAACCGCCATGCAAACGGATGATGAACTGTATTACGGCGTCTGCCCGAAGGATGTGATGGAGGCGCGCTACCCGACTTCCAACCGTACCTACACCAAACTGAAGGACATCGAACTATGCGGCGCGGATGTCAATATTGCCCGCATCAGCGCCATCAAGGAACACCTCGATACATGGGAAGCCCTTATCGGCAACCGCAAAAGCCCCCTGCGGCAGGCGGCAGTGGTCGGTTTTGATACCCTCATTCAACTCGCCACCCGCCAGTTCACGCTGGATGCGCTCGTTGAACGCGCCTCCCAACGCATCGGCATCAAAGGCCGCGCCATTATTTGGAACCGCGCCGAGCCATGCATGGATGTGGACAAACCGCATCAACTCGAACTGATGCGCGCAGACCTCGCCAGCCAAAGGCCAGCCGTAAAGAAAGTTGCTGCGAAGAAGCCCGCTGTTAAGAAAACGGTCAAAGCCGCGCCAGTGAAAACCTCCAACAAGCGTACAACAACAAAACAAAAATGAGTCTGCGCAGCATCCTCGAACTCGATGCCCGACTTTCCAGTCAAATGCGTGTTGCTGAAAAGCCGGGTTTTTTGCGGAACATCGCCATCTTCTTCGCCCACTCCGGCGACTCATGGTTCTGGGCGGCGGCGCTCATCATCGCCTGGTTCTTCAGCGACCCCGCCTGGAGAAAATGGGAAACCGTCGAATTCTTCGGCATCTCCGGGCTGGCAGTCGTTGTGATCGCGGTCAAATTCATGGTCAAGCGCAAACGACCTGAAGGCGAGTGGGGCGGGATCTATCGCAACACCGACCCGCACTCCTTCCCATCTGGACACGCCGCCCGCGCCTTTCTCATCGCGGTGATCGGGACGGCTCTTGCCCCGCCCTGGCTTGCTCTTGCTCTTTGGGTTTGGGCCCCGCTGGTAGCCCTTGCCCGCGTTTCCATGGGCGTGCATTATCTGTCTGATATTGTCGCAGGCGCAATTCTCGGAATCATCGTCGCCCTGCTCGGCTTGCAGTTCCATCAACCGCTCGTGGATTGGTTTGCCGCTTCCACGGGATTTATGTTCTGGTAATTTACCCTCACCCCTAACCCCTCTCCCATAGGGAGAGGGGGAACGCAGTGGCGCCATCCGCGACGATATCATCCCTAACCCCTCTCCCATAGGGAGAGGGGGCTAACACCGCATACACTGGACGGCGCGAAGGCCCTAACCCCGCTCCCATAGGGAGAGGGGAATAATCTTTCATGAAAACCCATACTTTTCGTCTCAAACCCACACAAGATTTATTCGACTCTATCGAAGAGTTTGTGAAACAAAATAACATTGAAGCGGGATGCGTCCTCTCCAGTGTTGGCAGTTTCACCCACGCCACCCTGCGCCTTGCCAACCGTAATTACTACAATGAATACGAAGGACATTTCGAGATCGTCTCCATGACAGGGACGGTCTCGGTGCATGGCTCGCACCTGCACGTCGCCATCTCAGACGGCGACGGTGTGACCATTGGCGGGCATCTCGTCAGCGGCTGTAAAATCTACACTACGGCTGAGATCGTCATCGCCGAATTTGAAGATGTTATTTACAAGCGGGAAATGTTTGAAAATGATTCGGGCTATGCAGAATTGGCGGTTTATAAAAAGTAGGACAAGATTAATCTTGTCCTACTGCTTTTAGAAATTCTTCCTGATTGATCACCGTATCTTTTAACCCAAGCATTTTTCCCAATCTCGTCAACTGTGGGGGATCAACGTAAGTCTGCGCCAGAATTTCCTCCTGCGCCAGCACATCATGCGCTTCACCGTCCAATAAAACCCCGCCATTGGAAAGCGCGATCACGCGCTCGAAATTCTCGGCGCAGAAATCAATGTCATGCGTGATGGCGATGACGGTCTTGTCCTCTTTTTTCAACTCGGCAATCACATTTGCGATCCGCGCAACGCTGACAGCATCCTGCCCCGTTGTCGGTTCGTCGAAGATGACGATGGGTGTATCCATGGCAATGATGGACGCCAGCGCCACCATCTTCCGCCAGGTGGGCGAGAGGTCGTAGGGATTGGTTTCGGTCTGGTCGTTCAACTCGGTCAGTGACAGCGCGCGCTTGACCAATTCATCCACTTTGTCTTTGGCGTACCCCAAATTTTTTGGACCGAACGCCACTTCGGTCAATACGTCTCTTGAGAATAATTGTTCATCTGGATTCTGGAAAACATATCCAACTCGTGACGCAAGTTTTGCAACCGAGTATTTTGCTGTGTCCCATTCCCCAACCCAAACCGAGCCAGCGGACGGGCGCAACAATCCATTGAAATGCCGCACGAGCGTGGTCTTGCCCGCGCCATTCTGCCCGACGATGGCAACCTGCTCGCCTGCGTTGATGGTAAGTGAAATTCCCTTGAGGGCTTCCAAGCCGGTGGGATAAGTGAAACGGAGGTCTTTGATTTCGATGTTCATTTTTTTGACTCCCCTCTCTCTCTGGGGGAGGGGCTGGGGGTGGGGGCAAACCCTTCCGCCGCCTCGAACAACGTAACGGGAAGTTTGTCCTGTTTCCAGGAGCCTTGTTTCTTTGCCTCCCGTGCCACGGACGTGTAGCGCGAAACGCCGAAACCGTTTTCCATTAACACATCGGAAGTCAGTACTTTGTTCGGCTTGCCTTCGAGCAATATTTGACCTTCCTTCAACGCAATGACGCGGTCTGCGAAGTGGGCGATCCATTCCACTTTGTGTTCGACCATGACGACGGTCATGCCCTCCTCTGCCATCTTGCGGACGACGCCGAAGACTTCGCGGGTGCCGATGGGGTCCATTTGCGAGGTCGGCTCGTCGAGGACTAAAAGCCTGGGTCGCATGACCAGGATCGAGGTCAGAGCGACGCGCTGCTGTTGTCCGCCGGAGAGCGAGTAGGGGGAACGATCCGCCAGGTCGCTGATGCCAGTCAGGGACATGGCTTCATCCACGCGCGCTTTCATTTCACTGCGCGGCACGCCGATGTTTTCCAGCCCGAAAGCGATCTCTTCAAAGACGGTGTATTTCGCGCCGCTGATCTGGTTGAACGGATTTTGGAACGCCAGCCCGACGTTCAACACCCATTCATCCAACGTGGACTTGCTCGATTCTTTGCCATCCACTTCGATGCTGCCTGAGATTTCGCCTTTGAAAAAATGCGGGACGAAGCCCGCCAGCGCATAACACAGCGTAGACTTGCCCGCGCCGTTCGGTCCAACAACAGCGACGAACTCGCCTTCGTTGACCTGCAAGTTGATGTTTTGCAGAACGGGCGTTTTCGTGAGCGGATATTTGTAGGTGACGTTTTGAAGAGTTACGAGAGCCATAGGTTGATCGAGATGGTGATGATGACGAGCAGGGCAAGCCCCAGCCGAATGAATTTGTCGAACGATGTGTCTGGAATTTCATGCAGGGAGGTTTTGATCTGTTTGGAAGTGAAGCCGCGCGCTTCGATGGCGATGGCGCGTTCCTCCACTTCCACAAGCGAGCCGAACACCAGCGGACCGATGAGCGGCACGATGGCGCCTGCCCGTTTGAAAAAACTGCTTTCGGTGTCAAGTCCGCGTGAGCGTTGGGCGGAGATAATGGTCTGTGACTTTGTCATCATTTGCGGCAGGATCTGCAGCGTGGAGATGATGACGTATGAAAACTGGCCGGGCAGTCCGCGCCGTGAAAGATCGGACATCAACTCGCTGGGGTGGGTGGTGAGCAGGAAGAGTGTGAACGCTGAAACCATGACGATGATGCGCGTGGCATTGCGGAAGGCGTACAGTATGCTTTCCTGAGTCGCGCTCAGGAAGTAGAACTCGAAGATGTTTTCTTCGCCGATGGGATGAAAGAGAGACTGCATGACGAAGAGGAAGGTCGCAGTCGGCAGGATGAGGCGTGAGGCCGTCCAGAAAAATTCGCGTGATACTTTGCCGGTAAAACTTAGGGGAATAACCGCAACCAACGTCAGCAAATGCGGCGCCCAATACCATTGGCTCAGAAAGGCGATCAGGATGAGCGCAAGCACAATCGTCAGTTTGGTCAGCGGGTTGAGGCGGTGCAGAAGGCTGTCTTTGTGGGTGTAAAAGGAGAGGCGTTCTTGCATAGGCTCGAATTATACCCAGCGCGGTCACAAATTGCGCTTTTTCAAAGGTGTCGAGTCTCATAAAGTCGTATACGTGAACCTTAACAAAAGTCTCGAAAAGTCGTATCACCTGTCTTACAAGTCAGAGCCTAGACAGGATGAATACGATGAGTCACACAGGACAAATAACCACACTGGAAGAGCGAGTA
>JAUXWL010000656.1 GCA_030680155.1 Anaerolineales bacterium | reverse complement strand
CATCTTTGCCTTCTACACAATTTTAGATTTGGAATTGCTGTCCAGAAAGAGCCGTATTTTCGAGGCGAAACCGAACGGAAATGGCTCAGCTCCTTGAAATGACTTATGAGCGTTATTTTTTAGGGTTTCGTTTGTATTTGTAAATCTTGAGAGGAAATATTCAATGCCGGAACGTATCATCGTTGCAGGAATTTATCGCAGTGGCACATCCTTGAATGCAGAGCTTGTCCGTCGTTGGGGGGCATACGCGGGGAAGGAGGAAGACATCTTCAAGGACGAGTACGGCTACATGGAACACTTCGCCCTGCAAAAATTGAACGACGATCTCTTGAATAACAACAGCCGCGTCCCCACCCCTGTGGAACAGCTTCTTGAAAAGGCGCAGGACGCCTCTCTTAAAGAGCGTGCCCTGCAAATCCTGGCGGATATGGATAAGGAAGCGGAAGAACATAACTCCATCGCCTGGGTGTGGAAGGACCCGCGCCTGCCGCTGGTTCTGCCGTTCTGGGCGAATATCTGGGGCGATGCGATCTACGTCATTCCTGTCCGCCACCCGGTGGAGACCATCCTTTCTGGCGCGAAAATGGAAGGCTTGGACCCGGAACAAGCCCCTCTCTCGGCTGGCTTTGCGTATTGGCAATTCTGCATGTTGAACCTGCTCCAGTTCACGCAGAACAGCGCCCGCAAGATGTTCATTTCATACGACCAATTGACCCAACACCCCGAACGGGAGTGTGCGCGCCTTTGTCAGTTTTTGGATGAACAATGCAATCTGGACAGCAACCCGTCCGGGCGCATCCAGCGCATGACCGAACAAGTCACAGCGAGGGAACGCCACTTCACGCATCCACAGGCCCTGGCGGAGATTGAAACGTCCACCCGTGAACAGCGCGCCTTATTCGATTTTCTGCGAGTTAAAACCATGTATCCCAATGAATCCTACAATCCAAATGACTTTGCCCTCTACCCGGGCTGGCTCGAATACTTGCAGACAATGGACATGTTCCTCTCCGCAATTCAGCAGGAAGGTGATTTGAAGTAATTATGGAACCCATCAGCCGCGAAGAATTTCTGAGCCTGCCAAAAGACGAACTGGCAAACCTTGTCCGCGCGAGCGGGACCAAAACCTGTGTGTTTCCATTCAACGGCACGCGCCGCTGGTTTTTGTTGGAATACGGACGCGAGTTTGGCGAAGAGAACGCCGCCCAAAAATATGTGGAAATGACTACACATGGGTACATATCCACGTACAAAATGGTGTACGACCACGGGATGGATACCATCGTCGCACCGGTGTTTGGAAGCGAGATATTCAATCGCGGTGAGGAATACATGCGCGAGATCGGCGTCGGTATGGCGCTGCTGGCGACGCATCCGGAATTCCTTGAGTTCTATAACGAGTACGATATCCGCGTCCATTTTTACGGCGACTATCGCAGGCAGTTGGAAAAGACCGCCTACGCCGACATCTGCGACTCCTTCGACAAGATCACCCGCGACACAGCGCATCACTCCACCCGCAGGCTGTTCTATGGAGTCTGCGGCGAGGACGCCACCGAAGCCATTGCAGAGCTGTCCATTCAGCATTACCAGCAGACAGGGAAGACTCCCACGCGCGAACAACTGGTCGAAATGTATTATGGTGAATATATCGAAAAGGCGGATATCTTCGTCGGCTTTGAGAAATTCAATGTTTTTGATTATCCCTTGCTGAGCAATGGAGAGGAAAGTTTGTACTTTACTGTTGCTCCCTCCCTGTATATGAGCGAACGCCAGTGGCGGGGCATTTTGCATGACCATTTATATCTGCGTCCCACCTCCGAACCCGACTACTTCACCATGCCCAAAGCGGATTTCGATTCCATGCGCAAGTTTTACGAGGACAACCGCGATGTCACCTTTGGTGTGGGCGAAGCGCGGGGCGGGATTTGGTATTCAAAATCTAATGTGAAGGAATAGCCTCCATGATTAACGTTGAAGCAGAAATCCAGAAACTATTAAAGGAAATTGGTCCCGGGCGCATGAGCAGCACCGCCTATGACACTGCCTGGGTGGCGCGGCTGGGGGAGGTCGATCAAGATTTAAGCAACCAGGCCATGGAATGGCTTGGCGAAAACCAGTTACCTGATGGCAGTTGGGGCGCGAAAGATATCTTTTATTACCACGACCGTGTTATCAGCACACTGGCGGCCATGATCGCCTTGACCCAACGTGGAAGACGCGCCCATGATAAGCTCCAAATCGAGAAAGGTATGCTCGCCTTGGAGCGGATTACATCTGGCGCGACTCAAGGATTGGCTTCCGACCCCAATGG
>JAUXWL010000651.1 GCA_030680155.1 Anaerolineales bacterium | reverse complement strand
CCATCACCACCCCAAATTCGACTTTGACGAAAGCGCCCTCGTCAACGGAGTCGCATTGATGGCATCCGCCGCCGCAGACTTGTTGAAGAAATAACCCGCTTCGCACCTAACGTGGAACCTGTTTGCCCTTCCATTCGGCATTTTCCCAGGCTGAATAAGATTCCGTTTTTGGAGTCAGGCGGCTACGTGCCACAACGTGGTATGCCGCCACAAGCACGGGAGCAAGCTCCCTGAGTCCATAAGCTGATAAAAGAAAATGAAACACAAACGGAACTGGATCATCGGTATCGCCCTTTCTGCAACAGCGGGATTTCTCGCCTTGCAGAGTGTCAATGCGCCAACGCAAAACGGAGAAGTTGAGGTTGCCAGTCCCACCGAGTCTTTCTGCGCCTTTACATGGGCGACAAAAGATGCGCCCGAATTGACACAGCAGTTTGACAATGCCGTCAAATCGCTGAACCCAGATGCTTCTGCAACCGCTTATTTCTTCGGGGAAGATTGCATCTACATGGACGGCACTCCGCCCAAATTTGGCGTAATGGAAACCGACTTCACTGTCCGCCTGCCTGTGGAAGACCTGACGCAGGAAGAGAAATTTGGAGATTGGGTTGCACAGGTCATGGAGATTGTCTTGCAACTACCCGAAGATGAAATTCAAGGCAAGTACGGCTTCGTAGAGTTTTGGTTCGAGAAAAATGAAGCGGAGCATATCACCTTCCGTGTGCCTATTTCTGAATATCAAAACAAAGCGCAAGGCAAAACGGGCGTGGAATTGTTCCGTATGTTTTACAGCCAGCCGTAATCGTTTCCGGAATGCGGACTTTAGTCCGCCATGCGTTACGCAGACTAAAGTCTGCACTCCGATTACTCACAAAAGGCCGCCAATGATGGCGGCTTTTTTACTTCTTGACATTCATCCTGCCTTATCGTATACTGTGTTTAGTAATTACTAAACGTTCTAAAGAGCAAATATGAAAACCAACATCACCCAACTGAAACAGGATTTTACCGAAGGCTTGAGCCAGATCAGCCGTTTTTGGGGCTTTCCCAAGGGGATGGGCGCAATTTTCGCCGTGTTGTATCTCTCCCCTGCCCCACTTTCCCTTGATGAGATCGTCGAGCAGACAGGCCTCACCAAAGGCGCGATCAGCACCGAAGTGCGGACACTGGCACGCATGGGGCTTGTGCATCGCTCTTCCAAGCTGGGAGACCGCAAAGATTACTACGAAGCCGAAACAGATTTCTACACGTCCATTCGCTCGATCCTGAAGGAACGGCAAAACAGCGAGTTTGACCGGGCAGTCCGCACAGTGGCAGAAACGCTCGAGAAAATAGAATCAGGCTCCGTGTCAGGCGGTGAAGCGGAAATCGAATTCATCCGCCAGCGCATGCAGGCATTGCAGGATTTTTTCAACGCCATCGATAGTCTCGCCAAGGCAGTCATCAAACTGGAAAGCCTCGGCTTTACAAATGTCAAAACCATTCTAGGAGTGTTGAAATGAAAATCGCAGTCACTGGCGCATTTAGTTATTCGGGCAGGTACATCACCGAACGCCTGCTCACACGCGGAGAGGAAGTCATCACGCTGACCAATCATCCCAACCGCCCCGACCCGTTCGACGGCATGGTCAAAGCCTTCCCGCTGAATTTCACGAAGCCTGTTGAATTGGAAAATAATTTACGCGGTGTAGATATACTCGTCAACACCTATTGGGTGCGTTTCGACAAAGGCACGAACACCCAACCGAAAGCAGTGGAAAACACCAAAACATTGGTAGACGCCGCCGTGAGAGCAGGCGTGAAGCGGATCGTCCACATCAGTATTGCCAACCCATCCGCAGAGTCACCTTTGCCTTACTATTGGGGTAAGGCAGCAAACGAAAAAGCCGTGACGGATTCGGGCGCAACGTATGCGATCCTGCGCCCCACTGTATTGGTCGGCGGCGGTCAGGATATTCTCATCAACAACATCGCGTTCCTTTTGCGACGCTTTCCTTTCTTCTTCATACCCGGCGATGGTTCGTACGGAATCCAGCCTGTGCATGTTGAAGATTTGGCAGACCTCGCAGTCGAAGGCGTGTACCGTAAAGATAATTACGTCATCGACGCCGTCGGACCTGACGCTTACTCTTTCAAAGAATTGGTGCAATTGGTCGGTGAAACCATCGGCGTGAAGCGCCCGCTGATTTCCGTCCCGCCGCGACTGGCATTATTCGCCGCGCAATTTTTGAGTCTCTTCGTGAACGATGTCATCCTGACCCCCGAAGAAGTGGATGGCTTGATGGCGAACCTGCTTGTTTCGCATGAACCCGCCCGCGCCAAAACCGTCTTCAAAGACTGGTTAAAGGACAATCGCGAAACTGTCGGCAAACAATATGCTTCCGAATTGAAAAGGCATTACGCATGAAACCACAGACCTACTTTCGGCTTGCCCTGCTCTTCCCCTATGTGCTTTGGGGTGTCTGCGCCCTGATACTTTTCACCCTCCAATCCATATTCGAAATCCCCGAAGCATGGAACATCGTACTGATGCCAATGACATTTTATGTATTCGGCATCATCCTCTGGCTCATCCCCTACACCTTGCTGGCAATCAGCCTGGGGATTCGGGGCAGAAATAAATCAACAAATACACTCCGCAAAATAGCATTTGCCGCGCCCATTCTGTTCTTCATTCTTATGCTCATTGAGGTGGTGTTGGTTTCCCTGCCTGCAAAAAGCATTGCTGAATTTACAAAAGAAATGCTCGAACAATCGGCAATGCTGGGAGTCTTCAGTCTGGTATTTGGTTATCTGTGCGTGGGAATTGCCCTGGGAATATTCAAATTTATGCAGACGAAAAAACTTATCGCAGAAGAAACGCCAATCCCGCTTCTGGAAACCTAATCGATCGAAACCATCCCGTCACATTTCGGACTGTCCATGCAGCCGTAATACGTCCTGCCGGAAAACTCCCCGCTGCGATAGATGCGCAGCACCATCATCTTGCCGCACACAGGGCAGTTCGGCACCGTGTCTCCGGCCTTATCCGCGCGCATGGACGCCGTCCCATTGACCTTCGCCGCCGCCAGTTGAAACAATGCCACAATATCCCCCGCATCATATTTTTCACTGGACGGGATATGCACCAGCGGAATCCCGGCATCGGTGAACAACTCTTCCATAAACTTATCCGCCTCACGCGCATTGTCCTTAACGATCGGCTTCACGATCTCCACCCCAAAAGACGGCTTGAACGTTCGTGGGTCGCAAAGCAAAAAGTCCACATGTTTGCGGAAAATCTTATTGAAGAAATGCACATTCTCATTCGGGCGCAAAATATAAAACACATCGTTCACCGCCACCTTCGGGCAGATGGCGTAGCGCTCCCCCATCAAATCATTCAACGTACGAAAAAGAGCCAACTCCTTCGATGAAAGGAATGGCTCTCGTATGCGATAGGGCAAGCGTGGTTTTTCCGCCTGAGTCTTTGTCATGGAGATATTATATATAGGACGCCGATATGACACAAGATGAAAAAGGGATTA
>JAUXWL010000635.1 GCA_030680155.1 Anaerolineales bacterium | reverse complement strand
TGCGCTCTCCCCTGGCGCCGCCCGCCAGGGGAGGTGTAGCGCAAATCTGGCGGTAGAGACCGCCAATTACGCGCTTTCGTGAAGTACTGATTATACGGATGAAAATTACAATCGCGGAATTAATACAGGCGTTCTCTTTTTATAGGATTCATAATCTTCCTGTCCGCCCCATTTTTTATCCGCCTTTTGCTCAAGCAGCGGAATTCCGCTGACGCGGGTAAGAAGCAATGTAACAAAAACGGGAGAAATCAAGGCGACCCACTGCCAGCCTTGTAGAACGGGTAAAGCGATAATTGCCACGCCAACCCAGAGAATGATCTCGCCAAAGTAATTGGGATGACGGGATCGGGACCATAAGCCTGTTTGAATAAATTTGCCATTGTTATCCGGGTTTGCATTGAAGCGGCTTTTTTGGGAGTCGGCAACGACTTCAATAGCAAAGCCAAAAACCCATAACAGAAAACCGATAATGGCAAAAATATCCAATCCTTTTTGCGCGGTTGTTGTAATGGCAACCAGTGCGGCAGCCATCGTGAATGTTATCCACAAGCCTTGAATAGTCCAGACGTTTAGGAAACGGATAAAGGAGGGTTTTATCTCATCAAAACGATCATCCTTCCCCGCTTTTTTGATGCGGCCGAACAGGAAACTGCCCAGGCGGATTGCCCAGATGACAACAAGAGCCGATAGAAGGACTGACCTGCCATCAATCGCTGTGCTCCCCAAAACGGCAATTGTGATTATGGAAATATAAGTGATACTTCCTGTCAGATCGAAGAATTTTTCAGTCTGTAATAAATATGCTGGAATAAAGACCAGCCATTGGATTAGAAAGATCAACCCGACTGACAAGGCAAATAATGGAATTCCAATAATCGAAGCTCCGCCCTGACTGCCCGCCCAAGCGACCAGAACACCAATCAATATCAAAATGGG
Organism: Anaerolineales bacterium; assembly: GCA_030680155.1. Classification (GTDB taxonomy): domain Bacteria; phylum Chloroflexota; class Anaerolineae; order Anaerolineales; family Villigracilaceae; genus Villigracilis. The sequence continues at coordinate 11,217 of JAUXWL010000635.1, read as the reverse complement.
AAATGCAATGAGAGCATTGCGATCTGTCGTCTTCATGGAATTTTCTCCTTTTATAACTTTTGTTGGATACGAATGAATTCTGCATCCGAACCTGCGCTAAAGCCTTCCGCGATATTGCTCATAATGGAAATAACTGCTCGCCTGATTTGTTCTCGTAGGGCAAAATCTCTTTCAAATCCACCCTGTATTGTGTGATGATAGACAATTTGTACAAGTTCGCGCGCCGCCTGCCAGATATGTAAATCTTCAAATTTCCGTATTGTTGTCATATTTTCCTCCTTGAAAACTTACAGGCCACACAGACGACGAATCAAACCTGTATGACCTGTAAGAGACTGTTTCTTAACTCGCAGGTAAAGACCCTAAAGGTTTCCCACGGTTACGAAAACGACGTTTTGTGGGCGCTTTTTTGCAAATGATGGTTCTGTTTTGCGGCGAAAACCTTTAGGGTCTGACTTAAGAAACGCTCTCTAAGACATATACGACTTGTTCGACCAAGCCGGCTATTCCTGCGCGAACGTATCGATCAACAGCTTGAAGTTCCCGCCGACGGGGTACAGGATCGGGCAGGTACACCCGCGCTTCTTGTATTCTTCCACCTTCGTTTTGGCTTCCGAGGGCGTGCCTGAGGCGGTGATCTTCAGAACCAGTTCGTCAGGCACTAGGTCTTTTGCCTTCATCACTTGTTCCTTGGTGGCGGGCCACCCCAGAATGGCTTGAATCTGCTGCACGACTTCATCTGAAACATTCGAAGCCTTGGCGATGTGCGGTTGCTGGGCGATGTATTGACATAACAGCATCTTGGAGTAGTTGATTGCCTTGTCGTGGTCTTCGTCCACCGAGCAGACGATCAATTGCGGGCGGTCGAAATCTTCCAGTTTGCGTCCCGATTTATTCAAGCCATTTGTCAGCAATTCCATGGCGTTGTCGTTATATTCAGGGGCGACGCAGTAATTCAACACGGCGCCATCGGCAATTTCACCCGTCAATTCCATCATCTTGTCGCCTGTTGCGCCGATCATGATGGGGATGTTGCGCGGCTCGCGGCGTCCGTAGACGACATCCAACTCGATCTCATTGACGTGGATAAATTCGCCATTAAATGTGACCCGCTCCATGTTGAGCAGTTTCCTCATCACAGTGACGGTTTCGCGCATGGCGGTCAGCGGCTTTTTGCGGTCAATGCCGACATTCCTGGCTAGCGGGTCCCACCAGGCGCCCAGTCCGCAGATGACTCTGTTCGGGGCGAGGTCATCAAGCGTCAGGAAGGTGGAGGCGAGTAGTCCAATGTTGCGGGTCCAGTTGTTGATTACACCCGATCCAACCTTGATATGATCCGTCACGGCGGCGTACCCAGCCATGGGGACGATGGCATCACGCACCAGTCGTGACTCTGCCTGCCATACAGCTTCAAATCCTTTCTCCTCGGCGTACTTTACGTATTCCAACCCGTCACGCAGATCGTGAGAGTCTTGCAGATATAAGGCAACGCGCTCTTTGGTCATGGCATTCTCCTTGAATGTGGAATGATAAAAAATTTTGCCACAGGTTTCGCAAACTTCATAGGGTTTGCTTGCCTGTGGCAAATGGAATGTCTATACTTTTGATGCTTCCAGTTTTCGCACCATCTCCAGGTCTTCAGGTAAATCGAGGTCAAGTCCCAGTGACGGTAGTTCCACGATCTCCAACCGCGCGCCTGATTGGATTGTCCGTTCGCAATGGCGTTTGAATGAGCCTTCACCAAACTCATACTCGATCTGCTGCGGCGGGACCATGAGCAGGGCGTTCGTGCCTTTGCCGTGCCGGTCTGGTGCGATCACGACTACGGGCGGCTTGGCTGCGCGGTCTATCAAAGTCAACACATCATCGCTGGTGAGCAGTGGCAGGTCCACTGGCAGTATCAATACCCCTTGGGTGGCATGGACTTGCGCAATCACTGTTGCGCGCGTCAGTGCGGTATTCAAATGCGGCTGGCCGTCTTCCTGTACGGTCTTTGCGCCGTGGTTTCGTGCAATGGTCAGGGCATGTGGGTCACGGCTTACCACGAGCACCTGGTCCACTTCCTTCAATGTCGCGAGCGTTTTGAGAGTCCGCTCCAGCATCTCTTCATTCAATGCCACCCGCTCTTCTTCGTTGAGCGCTTCTGCCAGGCGGGACTTCCCTCTGCGTAACGGTTTTACGGGAACGATTGCCCAAAGTGACATAATTTATAAACTCCCGATGAAGTGTAGCACATCATGTGCCAGCCGGGCACGATCTGTAAGGTGGTTCATAAGCGTATTTGTGACCAATGTTTCAATCTTTAAAGTTTGTATTTCGTTTTCCATTTTTGAGTCCGTATGATCTAACACGAAACCTGTGAGAATGTTGCGGTAATGCCGCGCCACCGCCAGCGCCGAAGGCTCGATGCCAAGTTCGGCATACATCTTTGCGGCAGGTCCTTTCACTGTCTTTCCGCCGATGATCGGCGAAACGGCAATGACGGGTTTACCCTCACCCCAACCCCTCTCCCTCAGGGAGAGGGGCGAAGGGGTGAGGGTCGCAAGGATCGGGTCCACGCTTACCCAGGGATTCGACGGGCAGATGACGATCGCATCGGCTGAATCAAGCGCCTCTCTCACGCCGATAGCTGGTTCTGCGACTTCGACACCGTCAAACCGAAAGCCTTTCACTTTTGGCTCACAGCGCCTGTGGACAAAATACTCCTGAAATGCCAGTTCACCTTCGTCGGTATCCACCATCGTCCGCACAGGCGAATCGGACATGGGCAGAATGGTGTGCTTTACGTCCCATGCTTTGCAGAAATCTTTTGTGATCTGTGAAAGCGGCTGACCTCCTTTCAATCGTCTGGTCCGTTCGAGGTGGGTGGCGATGTCTTGATCGCCCAGCCGAAACCAGCTTGGTCCACCGAGTCTTTCCACATTGGCGATCACATTCCATGTTTCGTCAACACGTCCCCAGCCCGTTTCGGGGTTGGCAAGTCCCGCCAGTGTGTAGCAGACGGTGTCCAGGTCAGGGCAAATATACAAACCGAGATGCTCAAAGTCATCGCCCGTGTTGACGATGACGGTTAAATCTTCAGGCGGCAATATCTGGGCAAGCCCCTGTGCCAGTTTCGCGCCGCCGACTCCACCTGCAAGTGCGACAATGCGACGGCGGACGGTGGACGGTGGACGGTTTTTATTCGAGGATGTCTGCGTCATAGTTTGGTTGTTCTTCGCTGATTGATTTCTTGACTGATGTAAGCGCCTTGCGAAATGCAAATAGCCTTTTGGCAAGTTCCTGGGCTTTCAGGTCTATTCTTTCAAGAAAGGAATTGTCGGGTATATATTTTCTGCGGGCAATTATTCTCAGGCAGGCAATGGTTTCAATTAATGAGCGGACTGCCATTCCAAGAAAACGGTTTTGTTCTTGGTTGCTTTGTCCAGTTGAACCTTCGGCGATATTCAGGGATATGGAGGTTGCGGCGCGGATGATTTGTGACTTCAAGTTATATTTCTCGTGTTCGGGTAGTTTTTCTGCAAGTTCGTAGATCAGGTCTGAATACTCCAGAGAGATTTTCCAAACATCGAGTTGTTCAAATTTAAAAGCCATTCTGCCTCTCTTTTTTCAGTCTACTGTCCACCGTCCACGGTCAAAGAAAAATCACCACATCTTCCAGTGGCTTCCTCTCCCGCAATGCGGGTATCTCTATGGGATAGCCAAGCAAAAACATTGCCTGCGGCTCCCAGGTTTTGGAGAGTTTCAAGGCTGTTTGCACAATCTCCTGCGCAAACATGGGACTGCACACCCAAACGCCGCCAAGTCCTTCGGCGTGGGCGGCGAGCAGTAACTGCATCCCTGCATTGGCCGCAGATTGGGTGGCGATGATGTATTCCGCTTTTTTGCGGCGGGTATCGGGATATTTGTCCATTTCGCTCATGTCGAGGCAGAGAATGATGACGACGGGCGCTCCTGTGATGCGTTCACGGGAGCGGCTCACACGTTTGGATATTTCTGCGGGTGCAAGGTTGTCTTTTTCAAGATCGCGCTGAAATTCCTCTGCCATGGCATCTGATAGATGAATTTTGGCGGAGGAATCGGTTAACACGATAAAGCGCCAGGGTTGGCGGTTGTGCGCGGACGGGGCGAATGTGGCAGTGTGGAGAATGTCCCTTAAAACAGAATCAGGAATCGGGTCCGGTTTGAAGCGGCGGATCGAGCGGCGAGTCCGCAGGAAGGCGTGTAGATCAGGCGTGTTCGTCAAAGCGGGTCGGCTGAATTTTGAAGATGATCCGCTGCTGTCCTGCTTTGAAGACCCAGGGTTCGCCGTAGTAGCGGAGGGAAAGTGTATTCATGTGCTCGTCCGCGCCCTCGGTGGTGTACGAGACGACCTTGCCGCGAATGCCGAGGTAGCGATAAGGATCGTTCGGGTCTTGCACAACCATCGCGATGTTGGGGCGTTTTTTCATGTTGCGGTCTTTGAGGCGGCCTTCGCTGGTGTTGATGAGGATGTATTCGTCATCATGGTCGAACCAGACGGGCGTGACTTGCGGGTTGCCTTTGCTGCTTACGGTGGCGAGGTAGAGAAATGCTTTGGTTTCGGGTTTGAAGAGATCAAGAAATTTTTCAGGGAACGGCATGATTTTTCTCCAATGTTGTGGTGAGAGGAAGTGTATCAGCCGCTTATAAGATTTCTGTTAGTGTTGCTTGAACGTTGACCGCAGACGGTGGACGATGGAAAATGGTCTATGGTCTGCCATCTATCGTCCGTCAACGGAACATATCCATTTCTTTCGGGCGGATGAGGTCTTGCAGCGAACCTTCTTCAAGCGGATAGGGGAATCCGCGCACATGGGCGGCGGGTGTGCCTTCGGCAGCCTGCCCCATGACGAGGGATGCGGCGGCGGCGAGTTCATCCGCCACGCCGACGATGGTCGCTTTGAGGGTGTACCCGAACAGGTCTTTCCAGCCGCGTTCATCCACCACGGCAGGGATGCCGCTTAAGCCGATGCAAATGCCGACGGTCCCGTTGCGCCAGGCGCGCCCGTGTGAATCGATAATCATCACACCGATGGTTTTGCCCGTTTTTTTGTTTATCTCTTCGCGAAGTTTTTTGGCAGACGCATCAGGGTTTTCGGGGAGGAGGAGCACCCAATCATCCATCACCGCCAGCCCCTCCGGGAGAGGGGCAACATTGGAATGGTCAATGCCTGCGTTGGCGCAGATGAATCCAAGTTTGTGTTCCACGACGATGACACCCTTGCGAAAGCGCACGACTTCATTGCTTTCGCGCAGCATGAGTTCCACAAGGCGCGGGTCTTTTTCGGTTTGGAGTCCGAGTTCCCGCGCTCGTTGAGAAGGTTCCACCCCCGCAAGACTGACCATGCGTCCTTCCGCTTTGCTGATGATCTTTTGCGCAATGACGAGGATGTCATTATCCTGTAATTCCATATTCGTTTCGCGCAGGGAGTTAAGAAGAATATCCGCCAGGTTGTCACCGTGGCGGATGAGGGGGATATGTTGGAGGGAAGTAAGGGTGAGAGACATGGCGCTTGATTCGTAATACGTAATACGTAATTCGTAATTGTGTGCATGCAAAACATGTCAGGTAATTTGCTCCCTGCGCCGTCCCCGGCGCAGGATTCCCCTCGTAAAAACGCCGCCGGGGACGGCGGCTTGAGCGACTGCCGCTGACAACCTTTGCATGCACACTCGTAATTTTTACGCATCACGAATTACGTATTACACTTTACTTTTTGGCTCCCGTGATCTTGATGCCCGCATGAGTGGAGCCATATTTTTTGTTGATGCCGATCAGCACGCTGGTCAACCCTTCGACCACCACCGAGTTCTCAATGGGACCTGCATCCCAGCCCGTCAACCCGGCGGCTTCGACGAGCTTCACCACTTCTGCGCGGGCGTTCTTGCTGGTGCCCGTTATCAGCACATCGCACTCCACGTTGGAGTTGTCGAGCAAATGCTCATGCGAAATATTCTGGAATGCGGCGCAAACTTCCACGCCTTCGCCGACGATCTCCTGCGCTTCCTGCGCGGCAGAACCAGCGGCGGGCATTTGCACCGTCGAAACCTTCGGCGGGACGAGCGGCACAGTCACATCTACAAGAATTTTGCCTTTGAGTTCCTCTTTGACGGATTCCAGTGTACTGCGATGCGCGGAATACGGCACACTCAACACGACAATATTCGCTTCCTTCGCCGCCTCCAAATTGCCCAGCCCATTGACAGAGACTCCATCCCCCAGCATTTCCCTGACTTCATTCGCCGCAGCTTTAGCCTTTTCTGCGTCTCGCGAACCGATAAACACATGATAGCCCGCGCGTGCCCAGCGATAGGCAAGTCCTTTACCTTCTTTTCCCGTCCCACCCAATACTGCAATGGATATTAATAGATGTTCGTCGTTCATAATGTCTCCGTGATTAAATTTTTGCAACTTCCTCTTCGTACTTCTTCCAAATGCGCGGAGCAATCTCCCTTGCGCGCGCAGCGATCTCAGCCTCGTCGAGTGTGAGTAATTCGCGGTCTTTCATCAGGAACTTGCCCGCCGCCATTGTGGAGGCGACCATGCTTTGCTGAAAACCGAAGATGATATGCCAGGGCAGGTTGCCGTCCGTCAGCGGGGTGAATGGGTGATAGTCCACAAAGATCAGATCCGCCACTGCGCCGGGGACAAGCTGTCCGATGGGCGCTTCGGGGAAGAATCTACTGGCAAGCGCAGCGTTGTTGTAGACCGCCATTTGCTGTACGTCATATCCGCCCATGCGGCGCGGGTCACGGTGATGCGCTTTGTGCAGGAGATACGCCGTCTTCCACTCATCCCACATGGAGTTGGTGAAGCCGTCATTGCCCAGGCAGACCTTGATGCCCATCCGCATCATCGCTTCGATCTGTGCCACACCCACGCCGTTATTCATGTTCGAGCGCGGCTGGTGGGTGAGCCAGGTTTCTGTTTCCTTCAAAATCTCCATCTCGCGCGCATCAAAATGGACGCCGTGCGCGGTGATGGTGTGCGGTCCAAGAATGTCGTGCTTTAGCAGGCGGTCAATCACCCGCATATTGGAGCGTTGCAGGCTGTCGTATTCATCCGATTCATGCTCGGCTGTGTGGACGTGGAAGCCTGTCCCTTCGGGGGCGGCGGCGCGGCAAGCCTGCAAGGTGGCGCCGGAAAGCGTCAGACTGGCGTGCAGGCCGAAGGTCCCAGCGAGGCGCGGGTGTGGGTTATTTGCCAACCGCCGCAGGAAACGCATGTTCTCGTTAATCCCTGCGTTTGCTTTTTCCCCTCCATCACGGTCAGTGACTTCGTAGCACAACACGCCGCGCAAGCCGCTTTTATCCACTGCGTCCGCGATGAGGTCGAGCGAGCCATCAATGAAATTAGGCGAGGCGTGATGATCGATCAGGGTGGTCGTGCCATGCTTGATCGCGTCCACGAGGCAGACCAGCGCGGAATAGCGTATGCCTTCCGCATCGAGGGAGCGGTCAAGGGGCCACCATAACTTTTGTAGAATTTCAGGGAAGTCTTTGGGCGCGGGACCGGGGATCGCCATGCCGCGCGCGAATGCGCCGTAGAAGTGAGTGTGGGCGCAGATGCCGCCGGGCATCACATACTGCCCGCCTGCATCCGTTGTTTTCGCTTTGGGATGTTTGGTGGTGAGAGATCGTGTCGTCCCGATCTCTTTGATGTGACCGCCTTCGATAAGCATGGCATAGTTGGAAAGAACACGGTTGGGAGTTTCCCAGGTGATGATATTTGCGTTTGTTATGAGCATGGTTAACTTAATCCAAACTGGCTTGGGTTGGGGAGTTTTATGCCGGAAAGCCCGATCTCCCACAGGGTATGATAGGCGGCCTCACGTACTTCGGGGTCGTCTTGATACATGGCATCGTATAACTGCGCGATCACACCTTCCTTTGGCGTAAGTTTCAAGTAAGGCATTGCCGCGAGGCGGAGTTCCACGTCCTCCTCTTTGAGCGCCAACAGAAGTATGTCTGTGGCGGGCGTACCGGGGGAAATTCCCACCCCCTTTTTGGCGGCAAATTCGATCAACCAGGGCGACTCGTGCGGGGGTTTGAGCCGGTTTGGGGCAAAGGAACCGCCCGCCAATTTTGCATCCAGCACTTCTGTGGCGGCATTGCGGACGATCCACTGGTCGTCATCCACCTGCATCTTTTGCAGCAGTTCAACTGCCCAGGTTTCGTTGACGCGTCCCAAACCATACATGACAGCGCGGCGCAGGAGAATGTCATCCAATGTAATGCCATCCCGCAGCATGGCGTAGCCTTCCAGCGGGTCATTTGCAAGCGCCTCCCCTGCAGCACGGCGGATTTCCTCGTCGCCGTTGAGCAGGGTGTGCGCCACTGTTTCGAGCGCTTCGTTCGTTCCGATGGCGACCAATGCCATGCAAGCCGCTCGTCGCACCGACTGGCTTGGCGCGCCGAGTGCATCTTCGATCACTTTTACGGCTTTGGTATCCTGCATGGCGCCAGCGCCGAGGATGGCAAGATGGGCCAGTTCAAATGAAAGCGATGCGGCGAACTGGCGGAACAATTTTGCCGCATTGGGATCTTGGCTGTATACAAAGGCGGCCATGGCTTGTCCGCGCAGGCTGAGTGGGATGCCTTCCGTTTGCATGACGACGGCCAGAGTGCCAAATAATTTCCCGCGCCATGGGGCATCGCGCGGCGCATCCCGCAGCCAGCGCGCCGCCGCCAACAACGGACGGTGCATTGGCAGGCGTGAGTATTCCAGCAGCGATTGCACAAGTTTACTCGCGTCTCCGTGCGCGGCGATGTAGCGCATGGCAAGGTATTTCCCCGACCAATCAGGCTGATTGAGGATGGTTTCTTCATAGTTGGAATTGTTGTAACTGGTGAGGGCGTGTCCTGCAAGATAGCCTGCGAATACCGAATGAACAAATCGCATTTTATTATTGGGATATGTGATGAGCAGTCCGCTGGAAGCCATTTTGCCTAACAGACCTGTGGTTGGCGCGGCGGCGGGTCTTTCGTTCTTCCTGCTCTTCTTCGGTTTGGCTTCCTCTTTCGCCTCTCCTGCGGACGTTTCAGTTGGTTCGGCTTCGGGAGCATCTTCCGCCACCTCAAAGGACTTCACCCATTCCCGCGCCTTGCGCGGATCGAATATCGGCTGACTGCCCAGCGTGACCTGCATGGCAAGCGTCTCCAGCGCGGCCAGCGGGGTGTCGATAGGTGCAATGCGGCGAATGTGGGTTGCGATGGTTTCCAACACATGCGAACCGAGGCTGTCGCCCGCATACGTGCCCCAGACTTTGAGAGTCAGTTCGAGGGGAGATAAATTCAAATTGTCAGAACCCAGCCACGAGTTAAGTAGAAGCGGGTCCACTTGTTCGGGCCCAGTCTGATTCCAGGCTTCCAGTGCAACGGTCTGGGACCATAGCTGTCCCCATTGTTCGATGAATTTTTGATTGTCACGGGTTGACCAGGTACGCATGGCAAGTGGGGCGAACCCAAGCGGGATCAACCCGTCCAGATATTCGGGGGCGCCGGTGGTCACGATGCGCGCCTTTGGGTAATTGTGGGTGAGCGCTTTGAAATATTCGGCGATGGCTCTTTGCTCTTCCTGCGGGATCTCATCGTATCCATCGACAAGCAAAAGGGCGTGCCCGCTTTTGAAGGCGTTTTTTACAAAATCCGGGATGCGGCTTAGGTCGAGAATGGGAGCGAATTCTGAAGCGGCTTCGATCAATGGGTCGAGGGCGTTCTTCGGTTCGTTGATGGGAAGTTTCAAATCTGCGACATGCACGAGGAACGGGACGGATTCATTAAGTGCGCCCAGGGTCTCGCTTCGGTTTGCGGCGAGAGAGGCGAGGTGTGCGAGAGCAACTGTCTTACCGACTCCAGGCTGCCCGATGATGACGATGTTCGCGTTGCCTGAAAGCGCTTGCGAAAGGGTTAATGTATGCGAGCGATAGGCGGCGGCGATTTCAGGCCAGACAGGGAGATAAGGCAGGGTCTGTGTGATGATATCTTCGAATTTAGGCGGAGAGCCGGGTTCCACGCGCTGGGGCGGGGCAAGTAAAAGAGGTTCCTGTATGATCTCGTCCAATGCGAAGAGTTGCGCGGCGAGGTGCATCCCCTGTGCGCGGCGCAGGGTGTTGCGGCGATGATTTTCTTCGACTGAACTGGTCTTGCGGGCTTGTGCGGCTTCGCGCTGTTCCTTCCAATTGGCGCGCATTTCATTCCACAATGGGCGCGCACGCGAAGCGAGAAACCAGAAAACGGAAGCCGTTGCAAAGCCGATGAAGAAAGAGAGGGGATCAATAAAAGTCTGGAACATGAAGGTTTATCAGTTTGCGAAAAGGATGCGCCCACAGGAGGGACAGTATGCCAGTTGTTTTTGAGAGCGCGCGTTTTGCTGGGCCGCTGCATTGATGGTCGTGCCGCAGGCGGCGCAGGCGTCGTCTTCCACTTCGGTCACTGCCATGCCGCGTTTTTGACGGCGGAGGTCTTCGTAGGTTTGAAGCAATCTGCTTTCAATGGGGGCTGAAGCGGCTTCGCGTTCATCGGAAAGACTCTCCAGTTGTTTTGTGAGGGTTGTTTGATCTTCAAGTAGTTTTTTATGTTCGCCGCCAAGCCGGGCCTGGACAACTTCAAGATCATTCTGTGCGTTTTTTAATTCCGTTTCCATGCTCTCGGCGGTGAGCATGGTTTCCAATTCCCGTTCTTCCAATGTGGCGAGATGCTTCTTGAGCGAAGCCACATCCCGCTGTAGGTCTTGCAGTTCTTTGGGGTTTTTTACATTCCCGCCATACAGGCTGGATTCGGCTTGTTCGATCTTGATCTTCTGCGCCTCCGCTTCGGCTGCGGCATTTTTCATTCGATTAAGCGCTGCGTGGTTTTCCTTTTGCGCGATTTCGAGGCGGGTAAGCGCTTGTTTGAGTTCGGTGTCATTTTCGAGTGTTTTGCGGATGGCTGTCAGTTGCGTGCGGACGCGGTCTATTTGACGGTCCACTTGTTGCAGGCGGTAAAGTCCCAGCGAGGCGCTCATAGGTTGAATTATATACGAAGTGCGAAAAAAATAACCCGTTTTCGAGCCTTTGGCAAAAAACCAGCAATTCCAAATCTGAATCTAACAATCTCAACGCAAAGCCGCCAAGACGCTAAGATTTTGACCTTTCCTCGACGGAATCGGCAAGAGTACCATCTGGCGCAGGGGCAATCCTAAAAAAGCCTTGCGGC
>JAUXWL010000634.1 GCA_030680155.1 Anaerolineales bacterium | reverse complement strand
CGGATTATCCGACCCCCCGGATAATCCGCGGATAATCCGCTGCCAGCCAATCATGTGAACGAATTCCGACCAACGTCGATCCCAGAACGAAGAGAAAAAATCTCAATCAAGGAAAAAATATGTCTGGGTGTGCAATCTGCTCTCAGGTGACAGATGATCCTAGTACGAAGCTAAATGTTCCAAAACTCTTCAAAGAAAGCGAGTTCATTTCGAAAGCCAGAGAGCTGTATTCGCCCCGCATTCCATTCTCATCATCCCAACCTCAGTACATCTGTCCCTGAAGTTCTTGGTTGCGTGCATCTTTGTTATTTTTAAAGTTAGATTCGATGCCACTCGATTTTTCGTTCATCCAGAAAGCAAAATCGTTGGAATAATATCGTAAACATTGCAAAACGTCAGTCAAATCATTTTGTGCCACGTCAGCTAAATCAACCAATCATTTACTGGATAATCCGAGGATAATCCGCCGGATTATCCGGTGCCTGCGGATGGATAATCATTCGGAACACTGGTCCATATCGCTCGATCCAGCGGCTCTCCTCTCAATTTATAAGGCAACCAGCTGGAAAATCATTCCTTTCTCTGGCGTTGGGCTCGGGATTCACCCCATTCAAATCGCGATCCCGAAGACTTCCATCGTTGAATCTTCAAGTAAGGCTGGAGTATTTCCGAGTGGTTCGTCAGAAAAGAGAGCAAGCATCGCTCGGAGACACAGCCGGGGTCGTCGGGATAACAGCTGGGTCTGTAGAAGGAAGGAGAGGGGTATCCTCTTGAGATGAAGATGGCTGGCCAATCTTGTTCTTTGTGGGCTTCATAAAGTTCAAACACCTTTTGTGCCAGCTCCACGTTGCCATTGCAGGCGGTTGTGATGATCTCATTACAAAGGTCCAACCACTTTTCCTGGAGACTTGTGCCAAGGCTGTCATTGGCAGGATCAGAGGGTGGGATCTGGGGTTGGGTGAAGATGGCTGGAGGATTGCCCTTCTTGAACGCATCAAGAGGTCGATACAAAGAGGCCAATAAATAAATCAGCATCATGATTTCTCGAGCAGGCGACATGCGCGGCCAAGAAGCAAACATCTCTCCGACGAAATCGTTCTGTTTGAAATGAGTTGCAAAGAGGGAGAGAGGGTGATCACGGCGGTTGAAGTGCATGACAGCCAATTTGAGCATACAGAAGGTCCGTCGAGAACCTCCCCAGCAATGGACCAGAACTGCTCCATTCTTCTCCCTCGTCTCTTCGCAGATCCGCAAGAACTCTTGGGCTTGATCTTTGGAGGGAGTGCCAGCATCCACGATGGGGATGTGGTGCAGTGTGACATCAGGTCGTTGTTTCACCCCCTCCAGCATGTCGCCCGGTGGATCAAAGAAAAAAGGATCATCGCCACTTTCGTCCAGGCTACAGTGGAAAATACGAGGGGAAGTCAATGGACAGGGCGTGAGCGTGACAATGGCACGAATCCCCAAAAGTTCCACCGACGTATCGATCTGTTGTCGACTGTCTGGAAAGGCACTGCCGAAAAGCCAGGGATAGATCATGGTACAGTTATAAGGGAGTTCAGTTTCTGCTGGATTTACCGATGTCATGGATGCGAGCTTGTCCTTGAGGTCAGCGAGGCTTGCTTCGAATGACGCCGTTTCGGATGGTGTTTTTCGGGCTGCCTTCAAGAGGGCGTGGTGTGCACTGAAGAAGACATCGATTGAGATCCCCCTCTGTTTCGGCCGTCGAGTTTCAAAGGCCA
>JAUXWL010000630.1 GCA_030680155.1 Anaerolineales bacterium | reverse complement strand
CTATGGCGTCTATTTTATCTTGTAACTTGCGACTTTCCAACCTTCGAAAATTGGGATGCTGGAGTGCGTCGCACCAGCCGGGTGGACGAATCTACTTAATGAGACGAGTCCACGGGTAGGATGAGTCTCATTAAGTCTGGTGCGACGCACTCATGCCCAGCGAAGCGACGCACTCTGGGCGTGGCAAATCTCAATCCCAAAACAGGTAATGTCTCAATTCCTTTTGGGTCTTTTCAGGCGGGATATAGTTCAGCACAAAGTCTTCGTAGTTCTCTGGAGAACCGAAATTCATTTTCACGAATTCACGATCTACTAATGACCCATTGCGCTTCCCAATGAATTCGGCGTAGTTGGAGTAATCCCATTGCTCCGGCTTGACCACGATTCCCGCCTCCAGCGGATTTCGATGGATGTACCGGCAAAGTTGAAGCAGGTATGGGTTTTGGTCTACATGAATGGCTTTGTAGGGACCTTCAAACAAAGTCCCTGAAAGTTTGTATTTCGCATTGAACGCCTTGGTGTAAATATTGAAAACCGCCTGCATGAATTCGCTGATCGCAATATCACCATCCTGCCGCAGGATGAAATGGTAATGATTGTTCATGAGGCAATAGACAACGACGGTAATACCACATCGCTTCGCCTCTCTTTTGATGTATTTCAACAGAAATTTAAAGTCTGCATCATTGAGAAAGATGTTGTTCTGATGCACGCCTCGGTTGTACACATGGTAGTAATGATTTGAAAGAAAGATGACCTTCCTACGCGCCATAAGTATCCTCCTGCCGCAAGTGCGTCGCATATCATCCCCGAATGGGAACCAGACTTAATGAGATTCATCCTACCCGAAGATTCTACCCATTAACCGAAAAAAGTCCACCCCGCTGGTGCGACGCACTCCCCAACCTTTGAACTTCATCTGCTATACTCCCGGCCTATGGTCACCGTTGAACATCTGCAACCCCACCAGATCATTGAAGCCAAATACCTCATTGCCGCCGTCGCGCAGCGCATTTATTACCCGCACAAGACTCCCGAATACTTTCACGACATCCTTGAAGAAGAGGGTGAGCTAAAGGACATTGACGATTTCCAAAATGTCTATGAACAAAATCACGGCGTATTCCTCGCCGTTCTCGATAATGACAGGTTGGTCGGCACAGGCGCGCTCAAACGCATGGACTCGTCCACTGCCGAGTTGAAGCGTCTCTGGCTGCTGGAGGAATATCAGGGTCGTGGAATCGGACATCGGGTGGTGGTGAGGCTGTTCGCCTTTGCAAGAGAGAACGGCTACTCGGTCATTCGTCTGCAAACCAGCCCGGAGCAGGTCCGCGCCATCGCGTTCTACAAAATGCTTGGTTTTTATGATATCCCATGCTACAACCACAAAACCAGGGAAATTTCCATGGAACTCGATCTGTACCCAGCGCGGTCACAAATTGCACTTTTTTCAGAAGGGGATAAGCGCAATTTGTGACCGTGGGCACTGATACCCTTACACTCTTAAAATCGGGATGCTGATTCGCCCTAAAAACGCTGATTCTCCTCAATTCTTAAGGCAATTATGCTTAAAACCGTGCTTTTGACTGCCTTTTCCAGCGTCCAAATCCAAAGTGTAAGGGTATCAGCCGTGGGCATTATATTGAAGACGCGCCTGCCGTAATTGTGAAAATCCCCCCTTGAGCGGGATGTATTTTCACAGGTTTTCATGTATAAATTAAGAAATCCACATTCCCACCAAGGAGACGTATCCATGCCATCCGTAACCGCCGAAATTCAGGTCAACGCCCCCGTCAAATTCGCCTACCGCGCCTTCACCAACTCCACCTCCCTACGGGAATGGCTGTGTGACATCGCCACCGTCGAGCCGCACCCACGCGG
>JAUXWL010000628.1 GCA_030680155.1 Anaerolineales bacterium | reverse complement strand
GCCGCAAGGCTTTTTTAGGATTGCCCCTGCGCCAGATGGTACTCTTGCCGATTCCGTCGAGGAAAGGTCAAAATCTTAGCGTCTTGGCGGCTTTGCGTTGAGATTGTTAGATTCAGATTTGGAATTGCTGGGTTGCAGCGCTTTGGGTATCACCTCAGTAAACCGTGGAGTCTGCCGCAACGCAAAGATTCTGCCACGGATTTTCGCAGATGGAATTCAAAGTGTGCAAGCAAAGGTTGATACTGTTGGCGAAATAGGTTTTCTGCCCTTTTTGTCCTACCGAGGTCCTGCAAAAAGCTCATTTATAGAAATGTACGGTAGAGAAACCGCGCTTTGCCCTCCGCCCATGTTTGGCAGCCCAACTGGTTGCCCGAAAGTTGGTCAAGGCTCTTACTTGGTGTTCCTTAGTGACCTTCGTGTTTAATTGGTTTTTGCAGTGGAGTCACCTGTTCTATTCGTATTGCTTGAGCCACCAAGCCCTGCCCGGCAAACTGCTTTTTTTGATGATCTCAAGCAATGCATTCGTATCGAAATATACACGCCGCAGGTCTACATCAAGAAAAGCATCCTTTTGGGTGACAAGGACATACTCCGCCCATGGCAGCAGGCTGGGAATTTTCCCCGGTGTAAAGGCATATTTGAAGGCGTTGCCCACGCTTCCCGAATTCAGGATCAATTTATCCCCATGGCGGCGGTGCATTTGAATGTGTGAATGTCCGCCAATGAAAACAGTTGCGGTTTGTCCCTCGAAATACTTGTCCAATAATTCGGATGGCGTGGTGGCTTGAATAATATCGGTGGCAGAAATGGGTGACCCGTGAAACGCCAGTAGTTTCACGCCGTTCGGCAGGGATATTTCATGGGTTGGCTTGAAAGCCCTCAACATTGCGAGATCATCCTCGTCCAAACGTTCACGGCACCAATGCAGGTCGGGGATAAGATGCTCGGCGATCTCGAAGGCCGCCGCCCGCTCAGGATCAAGGATCGCCCCGTCATGATTGCCCCGAATGTTAATGCTTTTCAGCCTGCGGAGTTCTTCCAATACCTCATGCGGCTGCGGGCCAAGACTGACCGTATCGCCCAGGCAGACGACCTGGTCAATACTCTGATCTTGAAGATCCGCCACCACTGCCTGAAGCGCTGTAAAGTTACCGTGAATATCCGATATGAATGCAATGCGCATAAATTACCCTTTTCGATATTGTACCCTTGTTGGTTGGGATTTATTACAGAAATAGAACTTTTGGGTGATGTAGACGCTGCGCCTCCCGCCTACACTCAAGCCTGTTTCCTGTGTTCTGACATTTTCCCAGCCTGAACATGGATCTCGTCCGTGTCGATCTCCAACTCAACAGGGTCGCCGTAGCGGATACCGGGAATCTCATGCGCGATCACTTCGAGCAAGGATGGGTTTTGGAAGTGCGTCTTCTTCGTCTCCGGGTGCGGATAATACACCCAGCCTTCGTATTCCATACCTTTGAAAATGACTTTGCAACGCGAGAACGAGAATGTTTCGGGCGGATGCAGCTCCGTCCACTCGACATGCTCGAAGGTGAACTGCGGCGCGAACATGACGAATGTGAGCGGCGCAATGGATATGTTCAGCGTGCCGTTGAAATATTCGTACAGGTCCAAGCCCAGCAATTTGAAGGTTGGCTTTTGTTTTTCGAGTGTGCTGTATGGATAATCTTTGGATGGGCGCGAAGCGACTTGGTGTCCGCGGGTGAGGATGCCGTGCAGCAGGCGTTTGTTCATGGAGCGGGAGTATACCCAGCGCGGTCACAAATTGCGCTTTTTCAAAGGCGGGAAAGCGCAATTTGTACCCTGCGGGCATGATATGACCGTGGGCATTATATATCAGGCGACGAGAATGTTTGGGTTGGCTGGCAGGTTCGGGCTTGTGGTGAGGCGTAGGGGATGAATCCTGCCCTGATTTATGCTACAGTATATATGCACAGAGTTCTTCGTCCCGCTGTGCAGGAGCAGGAATATGGAAGTTGAGATCGGAAGAGTTACGCATTATTACGATCACTTGAGCGTGGCGGTGCTGTCGCTGACAGACAGCCTGAAGTTGGGGGATCGAATCCACATCCTTGGCCACTCGACGGATTTTACCCAGCGAATTACATCCATGGAAATTGAGCATCACGGCATTTTATGGGTGAAGCCCGGTGACAATGTGGCTGTCAAGGTGATCCAGCCTGCCCATGAGCACGACATCATCTACCGCGTCGTTGAGGAAACCCTGGAACCAGTTGGATAGCGAATCATTTGGTCGCTTAAACGCAGGCAGACGCAGGAATGCGCCATGCCTGGTTTTGCGCGCCTGCTGGGAATGGATTAGAAAACCACGGGCAGATGGGTCAGTCCGCGGATGACAAATCCCTTGGCAAATTGGGCTTCGCCATTGGCGCGGATGTTTGGCAGGCGTTTGAAGAGTACGCTGAACAGCGATTGCAGTTCGAGTCGTGCGAGTGGCGCGCCAAGACAGTAGTGGGTGCCGAGACCAAAGGTCAGCAGCGGATTGTCGGTGCGGGTCAGGTCGAGTTGGTCGGCGCGTTCGAAGCGGCGCGGGTCGTGATTGCCTGAAATGTACATCAATGCCACTTCCATGCCGCGTTTGAGCGTGATGCCGTTGAAGTCCATATCCTCCAGCACGTAGCGTTCGAACATCGGCAGCGGGGTTTCATAGCGCAGGAATTCGTCGATGCCTGTTTTGAGCAGGGACGTGTTGTTTTCTTCCACAGCTTGTTTCATCATGGCGAATTGCTCAGGGTTCTGGAAGAGCGCGCGCAGACCCAGCGACGACCCGTTGACCGTGGCTTCGTGCCCCGCGTTGAGCAGGAAGATGCAGGTGGCGCGCAGTTCATCTTCGGTGAGTTTGTCGCCCTGGTTCTCAACTTGCACGAGTTCCGTGATGAGATCGTCCGACGGCCTGGCGCGGCGTTCGGCAGCGATGGCGCCGATCATCTCCATGAATTCGGTGGCGGCGCGGTTGGCTTCCTCGCGCTGCCGGTAGGTGTAGCCAAGTTCATACATTTTGACGATGGCATTCGACCACGGACGCAGGTTGTCGCGCTGGTCTTCAGGGATACCGAGCAGGTCGGCGATCATGATGACGGGCAGCGGTTCGGCGATGTCGTGGACGAAGTCGCATTTGCCATTGGCTTCCACAGCGTCGATGAGTTTGTGGGTGGTGGATTCCAGAACTCCGCGCAGGCTTTCGACGCGCCTGGGCGTGAAGACCTTTGTCACCAGCGAGCGGATGCGTGTGTGGGCGTCCGCTTCCATATCCATGAAGACATTATCCTGATAACGGCGGAAGGGCGCTTCGCGTGGGTCGGGCGGAGGCCAGCCGATCTCTTCCCGGGTGTAACGATGCAGCATGGTGCGACCCAGCCGCTTGTCTTTGAGCAGCGCGGCGATGTCGGCATAACGGGTGAAGAAGACCTTGTCCCAGATGGGGTCGTGAAAGATGGGCATATCGTCACGCAGCGGGGTCAGCGTGGCGTAGGGACTGGCGATGAAATCTGGGTCATTGATATTAAGGTGATGGAGGGGGATTGTCATGCGGGAATACAACCTTAAACAATCTACTGAGGTGGGATGGAATAGGAAAGCAATTCCACAGTGGCGTCGAGCCCTTCCCCTGTGGTGACCGATTTTACCAGCCCGACATTTGCCGCGTACCAGTTGGTGACGATGAGGTTCAGGGTGGTTTGATTGGGTTTGTCTTCGATGGTCAGGTTAATATCCATGACGATGCGGCACTCAACTTTCATGGCTTCGAACGATCCTGCGCCCACGGTGACGGGTTCGTTTCCAATGGCGGTACAGTTGCTGGTGATCTTGTTGCGCGCCTTGTAGTTGACCTGATAGATCGCCTGGGTGCCTTCAATGGTGATGGTTTGCGTCCAGGCTGCGCCGGGGATCAGCGAGGCGGGAATGGTCACACCCGTCAGTTCTGTGGTTTGGAAATCCACCCAAACACCTTCCTCGTTGATGCTGGCGGATGCGCCGCTGGGCGGGTTGAGGGCGGTCAGGTTGCCATTGTCACAGCGCCACTCGACCTTGCGGACAACGCCGGAACTAAAGGTATCCTGCTCGGTGAAGTTGTTCGCGGTTACGGTGGTGATACTGCGCGTGAAGGTGTCGTTGACAAAGCCTGTAACTTTGTAATTCCATGCAGCCCCCGTGCGGACGGGCAGGTAGATGTTGGAACATGCCCCAACGGGTGTGGGGCTGGGTTCCTCCGGGGTGGACAGTTCCAGCGTGGCTTGGGCTACTTGCGGCAGGGGGGCGGTGGAATCCGCCTCGGTTGTCTCAAAGATACATGCCATTGTTGCAAACAACAGTACGACTGCAGATAGCAGTATGGATCTGTTTTTTGCCATCATGCCTACCTCTCTTTCTTTTTTGAATTACATCAGCCCGGCAGTGGAATGAACGCGATTGATTCAAGTCCGACGTTCATTTTACTTTTCAGCGTTTTGAGGGGATGGAGCAAGTATATCAGCATGTGATTTTCATTCTGCCATCTGACGTGGACGCCTCTACCCTTCTTTGGGCAGGTGACCGCCCACCTCAGCCTCATCCAACACGGACAGAATCGTCCGCACCAATTCGCGCGCCGCGGATTCACTCAACTCCACTGCCACACGCGCGGAAGGTCCCTGCGACTCGTTGACGAAGTCAATGTTCAAGGAATGTTCATACGGCGCATCGAAGGGATGGTCGTACGAGACATTCGCCTGCTGTAATCGGAACCAGCCCTGCTGCCCCTTGCCGCTGCCGTCCACTTTTATTTTTTGGGTGATCATCGTACACATAATTGCCTCCTTTTGGAGTCAGACGGCTTGCCGTCGAACGGGAGCAAGCTCCCTGACTCCAAACCTTACGCCAAATGTTTCTCTAAAAATGCAAAGGTCTTCTTCCAACCGTCCACGGCTTGCTCCTGCCTGTAGTTGGGACGGTGGTAATAGAAGAAGCCATGTCCCGCCTTGGGGTACATGTGGAACTCGTATTTCTTGCCATGTTTCTTGAGTTCCTCTTCATGGACGCGGACTTGTTCGGGGGTGGGGCTGGAATCTTCCTCGCCAAATAAACCCAAGATGGGGCAGGGCAGGTCACGGGTGTAGTCCAGAGGCGGGACGGGAGTTTTGGCGTTCAATTGATTCGGAGTCATCACCACGCGTCCGCCCCAGCAATCCACGATGGCGTCAAATCCCTGGGCGCGGCACGCGGCGAGCCAGGCATGTCGTCCGCCCGAGCACGTGCCGAAGATGCCGACCTTCCCGTTGACATAGTCCAGCCCGCGGACGTGTTTCATCGCACCCTCAAGATCGCCGACCGCCTGCTCATCAGGGATGCCGCCATCCGCATGGACTTTCGCCGCCACATCTTCGGGCGTGCCGTGCCCCGCGCGGAAGTACAGGTTGGGTGTGATGGTGACGTAGCCGTTCAACGCGAATTTGTAGGTGGTCTCGCGATACCACGCATCCCAGCCAGGCATGTGATGCGCCAACACCATCGCAGGGAATTTTCCCTCGCCCAGCGGACGCGCCATATACGCGTTGATCTTATCTCCATTCGCGCCTGTCATGGTGACAGTTTCCGCCAGCACGCCTTCATACATGTCAGTTGTATACATGGGAGTCTCCTTTTTGGAAGTTGGTGCTTTTATTTTATCCGACCCTGTGGGGATTTAGTGTTCGCGGTTAGGTAAACACCCGCCACCAAACTCGCGGCGTGACTTTAAAAATCGACAATGTATCCTTATAATCGTTGTAACTTTTGGCGATTTGATTACCCAAAAATTAGCTTTTGTGATTTTATAATTTTTCCTTCACCATCCACAAGTAGGGATATTTGCATTTTTAGTTGTGCTAATCCAATTATGCTTAAAATAGCAAAACATAAGATAAACAGAAGTAATGGCGGTAGCTCTAATCCAATTATTCCCAGTGTGCAATTGACTACTATTAAAAGTATAAAGAGAACACACCCCAGTTTTGATCTTACAAATCTTTTTACTAAAACTGCTTCGTATATTTCATGAGTGGAAACTGAATAACCTTTTGATATATATTTTTCCATCTCCTCGTCTAAAAATATGTTGCGTTCTTCATCTGAAATCATAGCGCAGCTCCTTGTCGCAAGCCTGTCCAGCAAAACGGGTCAAACAGAAAAGAGAATGTAATGGATGTAAATTAATATAAACTCCATAACCATACATGATGATCTTGGCATGCAGATGCCAGATATTTACC
Organism: Anaerolineales bacterium; assembly: GCA_030680155.1. Classification (GTDB taxonomy): domain Bacteria; phylum Chloroflexota; class Anaerolineae; order Anaerolineales; family Villigracilaceae; genus Villigracilis. The sequence continues at coordinate 1,980 of JAUXWL010000628.1, read as the reverse complement.
ATCTTCACTAAAGGCAATGCTAAACACTGCTCCATCATGCATGAGCGGCTTTCCAATTTCTTTGCCTGCTTGTAAATCCCATAATCGAACACTCTTATCAATGGATGCTGATGCGAGTAATGTCCCATCTTTATTAAAGGCTATTTTTTTTACTATACCTTTGTGTCCAGTAAGTTTCACATCTGATTTTTTCTTTGAGATATCCATTAAGTGGATTGCCCAGCCAGTTGTGTATCCCAATAAATGTTCGTTTGAACTAAATCTTATGCACTTTATGGCTTTCGCATCTGATAGAAGGGTTTCCAGCAGTTTGGTAGTGCCTATGCTAAACAGCAAAATTGTGCTGCCATTGATGGCAGTTGCTAAATATTTACTGTTGGGGCTAATGTCGATGTCGTTTAGCCCTTCTGTTCGCAAAATCTTCTCTTTTTTTTCATTTACATCCAGAATACTCGTGATTCCATCCACCCAGCTAGATACAAGCAATTTTCCATCCGTACTGAACCGTAGTTTTGTTGCGCCAACAGTTCGTCCAATACCGATATCCCATCCTTTTCGTCTTATTATCTGTTGATTATCAAAATAGACCTGCCATCCTTTCGAGTATGCAATTGCTGAATTTTTAGGATGATATGTAATATAGTCACCCTCCATGTCCAATCCCTCGATAAAAATTTCATCTTTTTGCAGCACTTCGCCTTTTATTTTTAATTGCATATCCCATAAATAAATTCCATCCTGAGAAACTGAAGCCAAGTGTTTTCCATCTGGATTAAAAATTGCGTTCCAAACTTGAGTATCATGAGGAAATTTAGTTTCCATAGTTGGTTTGATGGTTCTTGTGTTGCTAGTACTGGTATGGGTTTTTCTTCCCGGTGATATTCCCATGATGCCAGAAATGAGTCTATGGAATGCATCGGCATCTTCAAGCCCATGCCGAAAATCAACCCAAGTTCTTAATTCAAGGAAGTCATCAACAAAACTGACATCAGCGCCTGGTAATAAAACCGGTATTACCCCAAAATTTGGTTTTTGTACTTGCTGGTTTAATGCACGTTCTATTTCTTCTTGAAACCATCCGCGAGGCGTTTGTGAGCCTATGCAAATAATGCATGCCTTCGCTTGAGTGATGCCTCTTGCCATTTCTTGTTGCCATTTTTGGCCAGGAACAAGTACCCATTTATCTAACCAGATATTCATTTTTGCTTCATCATTAAGCTTGATAGCCAATTTCTCAACTATATCTGCATCGGCATGAGAGTGGCTAAGAAAAACATCGAAGCTTGTTTTAGATGGCATAATTATGATGGATTCCATGTAGTCGAAAGTTGTTTGTTTTTTACAAAACTATCAACCCTACTATACAGGTTTTTTTAGTGAAACGCAACAGAACTTGCCAATAATAGTCGTGTCCAATGGCAAATCTCACTATTACTATCCACTTTGTTTCCCATAGTAGCATTCCAATGGTATAATCGCGCCCATGCAAAAAATCCTCAAGACCACCGCAGCTGCTCAAGCCGCCGCCGCTACATGCGCGACCTACGAACCTGTCACGGCTTGAGACGGAACCGAAAGTAAATCCCAGTCCCGAAACCGACAGGTTCTCGGGATTTTTTATTTTGACCTTAGAGACTGTTTCTTAACTCGTAGGCAAAGACCCTAAAGGTTTCCCACGGTTACGAAAACGCCGTTTTGTGGGCGTTTTTTTGCAAATTATGGTTCTGTTTTGCGGCGAAAACCTTTAGGGTCTGACTTAAGAAACGCTCTCTTAGACTTTAGACCTTTGACCTTCCATTGGTATAATTCGCCAGTCATTTTCAAAAACATCGGAGATCGTATGAGCAAAAAACTTACAGGCAACCAAATCCGTCAGGACTTCATCGACTTTTTCGTGGAACACGGCCATACCGCCGTGCCGTCCATGTCACTTGTCCCGGGCGGGGATGCAACGCTTCTTTTCACAAACTCGGGCATGGT
>JAUXWL010000624.1 GCA_030680155.1 Anaerolineales bacterium | reverse complement strand
GTGTACGCAAAGGTTGTCAGCGGCAGTCGCTCAAGCCGCCGTCCTCGGCGGCGTTTTGCGAGGGAAACCCTGCGCCGGGGAAAGTGCCCAGAATGGGTACGGCGCAGGGAGCAAATTGCCTGACATGGTTTGCTTGCACACTGGGTACGGCGGCTTGAGCATTCTTCCATAAATTTGCGCTATAATCATAGTTGTCTGACAAATTGTAAAAGGAGTCCCCATGACCACAATTGACTTGACCATCCACAAAGACCGGCGCGCGCGCGCCATTCAACGCGCAAAAGAACGCAACATCATCATCCCCACCTACGCCCAAATGAAAGACCCGTCCAAAATCCCTGTAAAAATCAAGGATGAATTGAAGGGCATCGGACTGTGGGACATTCATCCCCGTAACCTCTTCCGCATCTCGTGGAAGAATCAGCCCACCGCTTCAGGCGGGACCTTTGGCGGAGTCAACTTCGTCGAGCTTCCCTCTTCGCTGACAGGAGTCAAAGCCCGCATCATTGCCATCGTTGGTAAATGGATGCCAACCGGGTCGCACAAAGTCGGCGCGGCGTTTTCCTGTCTCGTGCCGAGACTGGTCACAGGCCAGTTTGACCCGACCACTCAAAAAGCAGTCTGGCCTTCCACTGGAAATTACTGTCGCGGCGGCGCATACGACTCGGCGCTGCTCGCCTGTGAATCCATTGCCATTTTGCCCGAAGGCATGTCCAAGGAGCGCTTCGAATGGCTCGAAAAAGTTGCCGGTGAAACCATCAAAACCCCTGGCTCTGAATCCAACGTCAAGGAAATTTTCGACAAGTGCTGGGAACTCCGCAACTCCGGGCAGGATTTGATGATCTTCGACCAGTTCCAGGAATTCGGCAATTATCTCTGGCACTATGAAGTGACAGGTCATGCCATGGAAGAAGTGTTGAAACAGGTTATGGGACCGAACGACCGTTACCGCGGCATTGCATCCGCCACAGGCTCGGCTGGCACCATTGCCAGCGGCGACTATCTCAAGCAGCTCTTCCCCGAAAGCAAGATCGTGGCCAGCGAAGCCTTGCAATGCCCCACGCTTTTGGAAAATGGATTTGGTTCCCACCGCATCGAAGGCATCGGCGACAAACACGTGCCGTGGGTCCACAACACCAAGAATACCGACATGATTACCGCCATTGACGACACTGCCGTGGTCAACATCTCGCGTCTCTTCAACGAAGAGAACGGACGCGCTTATCTTGCAGAAAAGGGTGTGCCCGAATCTGTGATCTCCAATCTCGATCTACTTGGCTTTTCAGGAATTTCAAACGTCCTCTCCTGCATCAAAGCCGCCAAGTATTACGAGATGGACGAAAACGATGTGATGCTCACCGTGCTGACCGACTCGATGGAACTCTACCGCTCGCGCCTGCATGAAATGCATCAGGAGTTCGGCGAATACAGCGAGCGCGACGCCGCCGCCGATTTTGCCCGCTACCTGCACGGACAATCCACCGACAACATGCTCGAGCTGACCTACCCCGAACGCCGCAGAGTCCACAACCTGAAATACTACACCTGGGTCGAACAGCAGGGCAAGACCTACGAAGAAATTCAGGCGCAATGGTATCAGCCCGATTACTGGACCAGCGTCCAAAAGCAAGCCGATGAAATTGACGAACTGATCGTCGAGTTCAACAAGGAAGTTGGGTTGATGTAATCCGTAGAGACACGGGGACGCTGTGCCCCTACGATATAATTACGCCATGCTCTCCCCCGCCTCCCTCGTTCTCGTCTGCCTGATCCCCACTCCGCGGGATATGGAGATCGCGCGGCTTCTCGGCTGGTATCGCATTCCGCTGCGCACGGCGCCCAAAGTTGTCAGCGTGGACTATCTCGCGTTCTACCAACCAGCCTCCTTCGGAGAAAGAAGCGGACAAGTCGAATACATCACTGAAGTTCGCGGGCATGAGCTTACCACCCGCGGCGAACTGCTGAAGGATGAGGCGGATCATCCGCGCGCGCAGGAAGAGTATTTCAAAATCCAACTCGGCGCGTTGGAGAAATTGAAGGAACCAATCCAAACGGATAAGTGGAAACGCCTGACCTTTCTCTATTCCACAGGCGAATATTTACTCAACGCCAAAACACTCAACGACCTCGTGGTGGAAGGCGAGGAACGCCAACTTCTCTGGAAAAGCCTGCGCGAGCGAGCCGAAAACGAACAACTCTACAAAACCGACCTGCCCGAAGCGGACATCCCACCCGAGGTTCTCATGGCGTTGCTTGGCATCAAGGAACTCCAAAGCGGGTACAACGAAACCGGCAAACAGCCCCATTTTCAAGATTTATGACAGATTTGTATGGGAATTCGGCTGAAATAGTTGCAAGTTCCTTGCTTACCCCTTTACAAAGTGATAAACTTTTACAAGATGCCAGCGGACATACTCATCGTAACCCCCTCCGCCAGCCTTGGCGAGACCATTCATAGGAAGCTTGAGGACACAAATTTCTATCGTGTCCATGTGGTCAACAACAAGGCTTCTGCTGTTGTACGCGCAGACGAGATTGGGATACCCCTGGCCATGCTCGACCTGACCCTCGGCGAAGATTGGGTACATGAGATCGGTATTGCCCTTCGTACCGTCCAGCCTGGCATCAACCTCATCATCCTTTGCGATGAACAGGCAGACCCACCACTATTTGATACATTGCGCCCGTGGATACTTGTCCGCAAACCATTTAGTCTATCGGAATTTATGAACGCACTCAGCCAACCTCAGCCAGTTCCCACACCTACATCCGTTGCAAGCGCCACCATGCCGTGGCTCAGCGACGTTTCCAAAGCTGCCCAACACCTTACCCGCCTCACTCTTGAATCCTCCGCGCAAGCCGCGTTGATCACGAGGCGAAGCGATCTTTGGGCGTATGCGGGCGGTCTCTCGCAGGATGCCGCCAGGGAAGTGGCGCAAACCGTCACCCGCAATTGGGACGGGCAAAAAGGCTCCGACCTCCTGCGCTTCATCCGCCTCGAAAGCACCAAAGCGGAACACATGCTCTACGCCACGCGCCTCACCTCCGATGCCGTGCTTGCTCTTGTGTTCGACGCAGAAACTCCCTTTAGCACGATCCGCGCCCAGGCGACTCAACTGCTGAATGATTTCGACGGCGAACGCCCGGGAGAGGAAGTTTCCACGCAAGAGGATGACGACTCGTCCCTTGAAATCCCACCCATTCGAAACATTCTCACTGACATCCCTTCCCCGAATCCCCAACCCGCCTCCACGCACGGCCTCAACACGCCGCGCAAACAAGAGGTATTCGACCCCAACCAGACGCGCATGTCTGAATCGCTATCCAATGCCGCGGTCTTCAATCGTGAGTCGTCCCCTGCCGTGCGCAGGCAGCAGCCAGCAGCGACAGACCAGCTTCACAGTATGGAACGAACCGCTGAGTCACGGACGACTTTCGAGGAAGTGGAAGTCACCGCGCCATCCCGTCCCGTATCGAGACCTCAAACTCCCGTCGCTCCCCAACAGGGTGAAATGGGCGCCACCCGCGAAAGCCCCTCCACGGAGGCGGCGAAGAAATTAGTGGTGGAGCCGATTACAGCGGGTTTGTATCACCTGACGTATGCCTGCCTGCTCGTGCCGCGTTTTTCAACCCATTTCATCACCGGTGATCTGTCTGAACGGCTCAGTGAGTGGCTGCCGAATATCTGTATCGCCTTCGGCTGGCGGCTGGAATTTTTGGCTGTGCGTCCCGATTATTTGCAGTGGGTAACGAATGTGCAACCCAGCACCTCCCCCGGTTATCTCATGCGCATCATACGTCAGCAAACTTCGGAAAAGGTCTTTTCAGATTTTCCGCGTTTGAAAAAGGAAAATCCATCCGGTGATTTCTGGGCGCCCGGGTATCTTATCATGGGTGGGACACAGCCGCACCCGCCGCAACTCGTGCGTGATTACATCCGCCAGACCCGCCAGCGTCAGGGACTGGACGACACACCGAGCCGCTAACTGGCTGAAACATAAGTTCTACATTACAAAACGCAGAGTATAATTGGCTCTGCGTTTTATTTTATATATCAAAAATCGTAAAGCAGGTTTTCAACCTGCCAAATCACGAAATCCCATTGAGAAGGTCAGGCTGCATACCCATACCTGGGCGCTTACCCTGACCTATCAGCGCCCTGGATAAACCTCATGCCTCCTACCCTTTACCTTATTGATGGACACGCCCTCGCCTACCGCATGTATTTTGCATTGACGGCAGGCGGCAGTTCGCAACGCTGGCAGACTTCCAAGGGAGAGCCGACTGCCGGTGTTTACGGTTTCGCGCGGGAACTGGTGCGCGTGCTGGAACAGGAAAAGCCTGAATATCTTGCCGTTGCCTTCGATGTCGGCAAAACATTCCGTGATGAAATCTTCCCCGACTACAAAGCCACGCGCGAGAAAATGCCCGACGACCTGCGCGTGCAACTCGAGCGCATCCGCGAGATGGTGGACCTGTTCAACATCCCGCGCCTCGAAATGGACGGCTTTGAAGCGGATGATGTGCTCGGCACGGTGGCGCGCATCGCCGCCGGGCAGGGACTGGGCGTCAAGATCATCACCGGTGACCGCGACCTGCTGCAACTCGTCAACGAACGGACGACGGTCTATCTCGCGGGCGATAACCAGACCTACATCACCGATGCGGATGTAATCAAAAAGCTGGGCGTGCGTCCGAATCAGGTGGTGGATTACAAAGCCATCGTCGGTGACACGTCCGACAATATTCCGGGTGTGAAAGGCGTAGGCGAAAAGACCGCCATCTCCCTGCTCGAAAAATTCGACACGCTGGATAACATCTATGCCAATTTAGATCAGGTGGAAAAACGCTGGCAGGGAAAATTTGAAGCCAGCAAGGAAACCGCGTACATGAGCCGCGACCTGGCACAGATCGAAACCAATTTAAAACTCAAGTTCGATCTTGAACACGCCAAAGTCGCTCCATTCGATGGTACAAAACTGGAAAATTTCTTCAAGGAAATGGAATTCCGCACGCTGTTGGGCAAGGTACCTGTCATCAGCGGTAGTGCTACTGAATCTACACCTGCTCCAACGATAAAAGCGGGCAAAACCAAAAGCGGACAATTGTCCATGTTCGTTAACGAGCCGCAAATGGTGACAGAAGTCAAGCCCTCGAATATTGAAGTAATCATTGTCGATTCGGATGCGAAATTAAAAGACCTTATCAAAGCATTGTCGCAGGCAAAGGTCATCGCTTTCGATACGGAAACCACCGATACCGAAGAAATGGTGGCGGACCTGGTCGGTATTTCGTTGGCTGTCAAAGATGGGCAAGGCTATTACATCCCCATCGGTCATACGGCAGGGAATAACCTGCCGCTTGAAACAGTGACCGAAGCGCTCACGCCATCCATGACCAACCCGAAGATCGGCAAGGTGGCGCACAATGCCAAATATGATTACATCATGCTGGCGCGGCATGGATTGGTCGTCCATCCATTGACCTTCGATACCATGCTGGCGGAGTTCATCGTTGACCCAGCCTCGCGCAATCTGGGGTTGAAAAATCTCGCCGCCATAAAACTGGATGAAGAGATGACACACATCGAAGAGTTGATCGGCAAGGGCAAAAAGCAAATCAGCATGGCGGATGTGGCAATCGAGACCGTTGCC
>JAUXWL010000617.1 GCA_030680155.1 Anaerolineales bacterium | reverse complement strand
GCCCGCCAATAGCCGCCTTTGGCGCTCATCAAGCGCATCAGCCATGACCTCCCAGCGTTGACCAACCGGCGAATCAGTTTGCATGCATCGGAGAGTACTCGATCAGGACACAATGTACAAGTTATTTATTTACAGCTCCTTAGTGATCGCTCGGGGCCGCCAGCTGCTACCCCAACAATGACGCCTCAAAGTCTTGGCGTCGAGCGGATCGCCAATCAGCGAGTGCGACTACTGGCGGCCAAATATGCAGGCAGCAACGAAACGCAGGAGATCGTCGCGCGACTGGAAATTCTCAACCGTCGCCTTTTGAGCATTGCCCCGAGAGTGTCCGAGGAACAAGTAGCTTCACTTGAACGCGCCCATGAGCAATTGACGCGCATCCGAGCAGCACGTGAAGAACGATCGAAGCGCCTTGGAATTCCTGTGTAGCAATGTCGCTTTTTCAGTACCCGAAAGGGAAACACAGCCGCAAGCAGGCGCCCCGTCGATTTAAGCGATATCAGACATACAAGCGCTACCTACAGTCGGAGTTTGCTCGGGTATGTGTGTATTGCCGTCAGCCCGACAGTAGTGCACCAAACTTGAACTTTGGGGTTGATCATTACAGACCCAAAGGGATTCCCCGTTTTGCCCACCTGGTGTGCGATTACGCAAATCTGTATTACTGCTGCGGCAGTTGTAATAGCCGCAAGAACAACGACTGGCCAGTGGACGAGAAAGCTGGGCCGTATGTTGTCAACCCGTGCAACTACGAGATGGCCTCGCATCTCCGGTTCGACCATAGTACAGGGCGCGTTGAACCCAAAACACCCCACGGAAGGCACACAGAAGAACTATTGCAAATCAACGACGACGCCACGGTTCAATATCGGCTAAACACGCTCCACCTCGTTCGCGTGATGTCCGCTGAAATCGAACTGCTTCAACATCAATTGAGGGAGATCGCCGCTCTGCTTCGCAAAGGCAATATCCCCCAGATCCAATACGAGTTGGATGTGCAATCGATCAATCAAGAAATGGCAAAGGCCCGTGGCATTGTGCAGGCCCACTCAGGCGAGCTCCCCCTTCCCTCGTTGAAAAGCCAGCGCTTAGGCGTTGTACTGGTCAAGCGGTAGCGTGCCCGAAAGAGTCCAGGCCAGAACCAACGCGTGCGCGGCCAAGTTCCAGTTGCCGGGCAATTCGCCAGCATCCATACGTTTTCCAAGCAATTTGCGTTTGTAGCCACCAAGCCGCATGGAATGAACCTGTCAGCAGCGGTATTCGTCTGCGCACCCAACACGAACACGAACATGAACGATTCTTTCAATCAGCCTGTCAATCCGTTCGTCGATTTTCCCGACTCCATTAAACGAAAGTATTTAGTGCCTGACCGAAAACCATCGTGCCCCAATGGAGGCGTGGCATTTTGACGAAACGAAGATACTTGGATACGAGTGGTTTGAGGTAGTTTTCGAGTTGATTTGTGGGCCAATGCCGGTGTTTCAGCGAAATCTTCGCCT
>JAUXWL010000615.1 GCA_030680155.1 Anaerolineales bacterium | reverse complement strand
TGCGGTTCTGGGTGGTATCTGGCCCTTCCACAACTGGTCGCCAGACGGTCACGTTGCCGCGCCGACTGCCGTCTCCATGTTCCATGCAGGCGTGCTGATGAAGTTGGGCGCTTTCGCCGCCTTGCGCGTGGGCGTGATGCTCCTGCCTGAAGGCGCGAAGACCTGGTCCCCGCTCATCATGGGGTTTGCGGCAATTGCGGTGGTGTACGGTGCGTACATTGCCTTCGTCCAAACCGACCTGAAGTACATGATCGGTTTCTCCTCTGTCTCGCACATGGGACTGGTGATGCTCGGCATCTCCACCCTCAACCAAACAGGCCTGACTGGCGCAGGTGTACAGATGTTCTCGCACGGCATAATGACGGCCCTCTTCTTTGCTGTAACCGGCATGATCTACGATAGAGCGCACACCCGTATGATCCCCGAACTGGGCGGCATGGCAAAAATTATGCCCTTCGCCGCCATCGGCTTCATTATCGGCGGTTTGGTTTCCATGGGTATGCCTGGCTTCTCCGGCTTCGTTGCGGAATTCCCCATCTTCATGGGCGTCTGGGAGGAACAATGGCTGGTGGCAGTCATCGCCAGTATCTCCATTGTTATTACCGCAGCGTATATTATGATGAATATTCGTAAAGTCTTCTTCTCCCCACTTCCTGAAAAACTTGAAGGTCATGTTGGCGATATCACCATGCTGGATAAAGTGGCAATCGTCACGTTATGCCTGCTCATGGTCGGGCTTGGTATTTTCCCCTCCATCATGGTTCCCATGGTTGAAACGGGAGTGAGACATATCATGAACTTGTTGGGAGGTGCCTAATGTTTACACCCCAAACCTTCGCCTCCATTCTTCCCGAAATCCTGATCCTCGTTCTGGGAATTCTGATCCTCGTCTTTGAGCCGTTCTGGAAGGAAGACCAGCGCCGTAATGTGGGCTGGCTCACGGCAGGCGGTCTCCTTATCGCGATGGTCGTCAGTTTGCTGTTTGGCCGCCCGGGCGAGCCGGCCTCCATGCTGGGCGGCATGATCCGCTTTGACTGGCTGGGCTTCTTCTTCAAGATGATGTTCATGTT
>JAUXWL010000602.1 GCA_030680155.1 Anaerolineales bacterium | reverse complement strand
TTGGGGAGGGTGGTCACTTTCACAGCGGGGGTAACTGCCGTTTTAGCGCTGGCAGGCCTGTTCGTCCCGCGTGCGGCGGTGGTTTTGCATCCTGAAACACGGACAGAGTCCGTCGTCATCCCTGTCAGCGCCAGCCCGTTGGTTGAGTCTGTTTCCATCACGGGGAATATGCCCGCACAAATTATCTCGGTGACGGTGGAAGTGGAACAATCCAAGGCGGTGAGTGGGGAGGTTGCGATTCCGAAAACGAAAGCGAAGGGCGTGGCGCAATTTACGAACCTGACCACGGATGAAGTGAACATCCCCGCAGGGACAGTGGTTGCCGCGGAAACGTCCGTCCGTTTTGTGACGTTGAACGATGCGCGCCTGCCCGCTGGCACGGACGAGATCGTGGAGGTCCGCATTGAGGCGTTGGAAGCAGGGAGCATGGGGAACGTTGAAACGGATGCGATCAATTTTGTGGAAGGCATATTGGGACTTTCGATGACGGTCAGCAACCCCGAGCCGACCACAGGCGGCGCGGACACGAAAGCGATTGGCGCAAGGGAGGCAGACCGCGAGAGATTGCGAGAGGTTGTATTGCAGGAAGTGCAGCGCTCTGCGGAGGAGCAGATCCACACCCGGATTGGAGCCGATGACCTGCTGTTGACCGATACCCTCGAAATCACAGAAATCCTGATTGAAGAATTCTCGCCCCCGGAAGGCGAAGCAGGAAAAACGCTTGACCTGCACATGCAAGTGGAAGTATCTGCCCGCTATATTTCTGCCGCGGACATGGAGCAGCTTGCTTCGTCTGCCATGAACGCGGCCATCCCACGTGGATTTTCCACACAAGGCGGTCTGACCTTCGAGCCGCTGGCTGCACCCGTTACGGACGTTTCAGGCGTCACTCATTTTGACTTGAATGTTTCGCAAACCGTCAGCCATCGTTTAAATATGCTTTCCATTCTTTCCACAATTCGCGGACGAGATATGGAGCAAGCCCAAATGGATTTGAAAAACACACTCACCCTGCGCGCAGAACCGCAGATCACCATCACGCCTTCATGGTGGAAATATCTGCCCTTGATCCCCTTCAATATTTCAGTGGAGATACAATAGACGATAGAGACGACAGACCGTGGACGGCGGACGATTGTCACGGTCCACGGTCTGTCGTCCATCGTCGCAAAGCCCATGAGAATCCTAGCAGTTGACCACGGTGAAAAACGCATCGGTCTCGCCCTCAGTGACCCGACCGCCACCATCGCCAGCCCCTTGAAAGTCGTCCAGCATGTCTCGCGTCTGATCGATGCCGCGCAAGTTGCCGACATTGCTACCCAGAACCAAGTCGATTTGATCGTCATCGGACAGTCATTTGATGACGAAGGCAACCCCAACCCCGCAGGCCGCCGTGCAGGACGTTTCGCCGACGAACTCCGCAACCAGACCGATATTCCCATCGAAATGTGGGATGAATCCTTCAGCACGCGGACCGCCCGCGCCGCGCGCATCGAACTCGGCGTCTCCCGCAAAAAACGCGCGGGACATCAGGACGAGTTCGCCGCAGTGGTAATATTGCAGTCCTATCTTGAAGCCAGACGAAGTTCGTAATACGTAATACGTTATCCGTAAGAGATGCTTGTAATATTCCATCCAAGACCGCTAACCGCTAACCGCTAACCGCTAACCGCTAACCGCTAACCGCTAACC
>JAUXWL010000497.1 GCA_030680155.1 Anaerolineales bacterium | reverse complement strand
GTCTATACTGAATCACTGACATTCCCATCAGGAATGGCGATCGAGATCGGTGATGGCGGATTGGAGCTAATGGGTGTTTCCTACGATGCGGGGACGCAGCTGATCGTGGATTCATCGGGTAACCTCGTCACAAGAGCAGGCACAAATGCTGGCGAGCCGTCCACTTCCAGCGGTGGAATCCTATTTGCGGGTGACTTCAGCTCCAAAAACACTCAAGGCTGGAATGTTGGCGATGCATCCAATGATTATGGCAACTTGAACATCGAAATGATAGATGATCAATACGTCATGACGCTGATAGGCAAAGAAGATTACTATTTTGTCATCACGTCCATACCGAATTTTTCTGCCAAAGACTTTGTACTGAGCATGGATGTGACGGTTCTTGAAAGCAAGGTTACGGCTGGCAACCTGTCATTTGAACTCTCCGTACGTGAAGCCGACGGAGTCAATGGCAGGCATTATTCATTCTCCCTCTTCAATGACGGCACATCCTCGGGAGAAGTCTGGCCGACTAAAAAATATCAGGATGTGATCACGTTCTGGGGTAATGTGCCGAACAGTGCCATCAGTTTCAAGGAAGGCGTGACGAACACCATTTCGCTCGAGGTCAACGGCTCAACGTTCACTCTGTATATCAACGGACAGAAGATCAATGAAGTGACCGACGCCACCATCAATGAGACTGGCAATATTAGTATCAATCTGGGACTCTACAAACCCAATGAGACCTTGAAGATTGCGTTTGAGAATCTCACCATCACAGCGATCCCATAAACGATCAATCTCTGCTGTATATCGCAAAACAACGTCCGACGATACTTGTATCGACGGACGTTGTTTTCATCTGGTTTTGCTCGGCTTCCACCAAGCTTATGAATTACTGAACTACTTCAATCTCTCCGCCACGATCTCCGCCACATCCTTGATCTGAATCTCGCTGCCTCCATCCTTTGCGGCATCGGTCATCATCGTCAAACAGAAGGGACAGCCCACCGCCACCATATCCGCGCCGGCCGAAGGTCCTGCGCTCTCCAGGGTGGATTTGGCTTCGGCAAAGCGGGTTGCGTTGACTCGCGCCGAGCCTTCCTCCTCTTCCTTCCACATTTGCGCGCCGCCCGCGCCACAGCAGAAGGATTTTGCCCCATTGCGTGGCATCTCGATGGTGAGAGCGCCTGTTGCGTGGAGCGCAGAGCGTGGGGCGTCCACTTCCTTATTATGCCTGCCCAAATAGCACGGGTCATGGAACGTAACTGATAACTGCTCACCGCTCACTGATAACTGAATCTTCCCCGCTCCAACCAATTCATTAATTAATTGAGTGTGATGAATGACCTGATAATTTCCACCAAAGGCAGGGTATTCATTCTTGATGGTATGCAAACAATGCGGGCAGGTTGTCACGATTCGTTTTGGCGCAACTTCGTTCAAGATTTCCACGTTTTGTGAAGCCAAGCCAAAGAAAATATCTTCACGTCCCGCGCGGCGAGCGGAGTCACCGGTGCAGGCTTCGTTCTTGCCAAGCACGGCATAGTTCACACCTGCCGTATTCAAAATTTTTGCAAAGGCTTGCGCGGTTTTTTGCGCGCGGCTGTCCGTTGCGGGCGCACAGCCGACCCACCACAAAATTTCAGGTTCGGCATTCTGTTCAATGGTCGGCACGCTCATGCCCTCCGCCCACTTCATGCGGTCGCCCTGCGAAATATTCCACGGGTTCATGTTGCGCTCCATGCCTTTGAACGCGGTTTCCAATTGTTTTGGGAACGCGCTTTCCATCATGGATAAATTTCTGCGAATGTCGAGAATGTCACGCATCGGCTCATTGCCTACGGGACAAATGTCCACGCATGCGCCGCAGCTTGTACACGCCCACACCGCTTCTTCACTGATCAACTCGGTCATGGCAACATCCGTCGTACCGCCGCCATTGAAATGATAGCGTTTGTTGATCTCCAGTGCGGCGGGCGAGAGCACCTTCCCAGTGGTATACGCGGGGCACACTTCCTGACAGCGGAAGCACATGATACAAGCGTAGCTGTCCATGATCTGCTCCC